>NZ_BAAAMR010000019.1:0-108058 GCF_039529375.1 Actinomadura napierensis | reverse complement strand
TCGCTGCACTACGGTGACCGCATCACCCTGAACTGAAAACCGATCACCGCCTCACCCACAGACTTTCAGACAGTCCCCGCCAGTCCGTGAAGGCCGTCAGGGTGCGTCGGCGGCGTTAAATGTGGCGCACTCCTGCTGTGGCTTCGGAACCCCAAGCGAGCAGTAGATCTCCTGGGGGTTCCGAAGTGCTTTTGGTGTATTCCGTGCCTTTTGGTGCGCCTTGCCTTAGTGTGCATTTGATTACACTGGGTTGTGATGGCACTTCAGGTGCTGTGGCGCCCGCCGTCACCGGCGGGCGAGGATCGCAACCGTGATGGGCGTGATCGCGCGGCCTGCACCCCTAGCGCGGTGGCGCCCGCCCTCGCCGGCGGGCGAGGACCGCAACGAAGTGCAGGACAGCCGGGGGGCTTGGCCCATACCTTGGTGGCACCGGCCGTCACTGGCGGGCGAAGGACGCAAGCACAAGAACGGTGTGAAACGGGGCGCTGAGGGGCGATGGCGCCCGCCTTCATCGGCGGTGAGCAAGTGGCTGGGCGTCCCGCAAGACGGGACGCCCAGTTGCCCTGCTAGACGAGACGGAGGTGAGGTGCGGTGTTGCTGTGTTGGGCGATGGTCAGGTCGGCGATCACGGCTCGGAGTCGGGCGATCTCCTGGTTAGCGGTATCCGACTGAGCGTCCGTGGCGGGCGGCTCAGCCTGAGAGCGTGCTGCGGTGCTCCGTATCTTGTCCAGTGCTGTCAGAGCGGTTTCGTCGGCGTTGGGCAGGCTGTGGAGGTACTTCTCTGTTGTCGCGAGCTTGAGGTGGCCGAGGCGTTCCTTGACGACCTGAAGGTCGGCGCCGCCGGCGAGGAGCCATGAGGCGTGAGCGTGGCGTAGGTCATGGATGCGGGGCGACCAGTCGAGTCCGGCTGCGTCTCGAGCTGGATACCAGCAGTACTTGCGGAACCAGTTGGCCGGGATGTGGGGGTCGGTGTCGATGGCACGCGGGCGACGTGGGCTGTCCTTGCCGCTGGCGCGACGCTTGGCTCGGTAGGCGGCGTAGGCGGCCCGGCAGTGATCGCACTTGCACTTGCCCAGGCTGTAGGCGGTGATCGTGCCGTGGGTGTAGGTACGTCTGTTGGGAGCCTCGAACTCCAAGTTCCCGGTGGCAGCAACTTCGAGGTGTGGT
Source organism: Actinomadura napierensis (assembly GCF_039529375.1). Taxonomy (NCBI): domain Bacteria; kingdom Bacillati; phylum Actinomycetota; class Actinomycetes; order Streptosporangiales; family Thermomonosporaceae; genus Actinomadura; species Actinomadura napierensis. Next base: position 106,891 of record NZ_BAAAMR010000019.1, on the reverse strand, counting down.
TCCGCTGCCACGTCGCGGCGTGAGAAGAAGAGGTCGTCGAGCTTCAGCCCGTGTGCTTCTACATGGGCCTTGAGCTTGGCGACGATCTGGGCGCTGAGCCTGAAGCGTCGGTGCTTTCGGTTCTTGGGATAATCCTTGACCAGGAAGCGCTTGCCCTCCGGATGGTTCTTACGGGTGAGTTCGATGACTGCGCGGCTGATGGTGAGGATGCCGGTGGTGAAGTCGAGGTCCTTGACGCGCAGTTCGGTAAGTTCTCCCCAGCGAAGCCCGCTTTCGATGTCCGTTTCGATGAGGAGCTGCGCGTCCGAGTCTGGCAGGCGCCGGTAGATCGCATCGAACTGGTCGACGGTGATGATCTTCCGTATCTTCTCCGGTACCGGGTCTGTTTCGATCCCGCGGCTCGGGTGAATGACGACCACATGGTCGCGCAGTGCGGTGGTGAATATCGCATTCAGGACTGACACCTTGCAGTACTGGATCCTGCGTGGTGTAACGCCCTTTGCTTTGAGGTGAGTGATCCACTGTTGGATGTGCTCAGGGAAGATCTCGTTCATTCGCGTATCGCCGAAGTAGGGCATGATGTGCTTGTAGATGGCCGAGACGTAATCCTGCCTCGTGCTCGGTTCCATGCGGTGATTGGGTAGCCAGGTATCTTCGACGTAATTCCGGAACCTTTGTTTTCTGCGAGCGTGGTCCCATGGAATACCTTCCCTGATCTTGACTTCTGCGGCCTGCCAGGCCCGTTGGGCTTCCTTGTATGTGGAGAATGTCCCGGCTGAGCGCTGTTTGCCCTTGTGGTCCATGTACAGGGCCTGGTAGCGGGTCGACTTCTTGTTGTTGTAGGTGCGGACGAACCCCATGCCTGGCCACCTCTCGTCACCTTGATCATCTATCACGTTTCCATCAGTGGATCATGGATGATCGGGTGATAATTAGACGGACTGTATGGCAGCCCAATTAGACTGCCGACCTGCACTTTAACGAGGGATGGCCGATTTTCCTAATGGACAATTCGGACGTGAATTAACTTTCCCAAGCTGACAGCGCGGGTTCGATTCCCGTCACCCGCTCCACTGATGAAGGCCCAGGCCAGTGAGGTATCACTGACGCTGGGCCTTTCTTGTTCATCAGCCGCCGTGCCCGCTACGTGCCCGATGTCTCACCGGAGCCGTCCGGGTCCGTGCGTGGCTTCTTGGGCTTCTTGGTCTTCTTCGACTTCTTGAGTTCGCGCGCCGCCATCTTGCCGACCCTCGAGGGGCGGCGGCGCTCAGGCCGCTGCGCGGCCTCGCGCCTGGCCGCCCGGAGCGTGCGGCGTGGGCGTCGGTCACCGGACGGCCGCGCCGGGCCGCGCATCGCGACGCGTCCGCTGGCCCCGCCCCGTCCGGCCGCCACGGGGGCCGCGCCGCTGCACCGAGTACGGGCACAAGCCATCCTCGGCACAGGGATGTGTTGCAAGTTGAGGTGGAAATCCGCGGGCCCCCGACGCCGATTTGTCGAGGATGGCGACGGCCAGAACCCATCAAGGGCGTTTACGGCTTCACTACGTGATGGCCTATGGCCCCCTTGACGGAACCTGTCCGTCGCTCAGTACAGGTCTCGTCGGGGCCCGGGGGAGGAAGGTGGGGGAAGAACAGCGGCTACGCCGCGCGCCCAGGCCCGGACTACCGGGAGCCCGCCACAGGCTGCCGCTTGTAGAAGGACTCCTGCAGGTAGGCGGCCTCGTGTGGCTGGTAGGGCTCCTCCAGGTAGGCGGCCTCGTCGTCGTCGAGTTCGACGTCCACCGCGGCGACCGCGTCGGCCAGCTGGTTCGGCTTGGTGACCCCGACGATGGGCGAGGTCACCGCCGGGTTGCGCATGACCCAGGCCAGGGCGACCTGGGCCGGGGACAGACCCCGCTTGCCCGCGATCTCGTGGACGCGCTCGGCCACCATCTGGTCCTCGTCGCGGTAGAGGATCTTGCCGCCCGCATCGGTCTCGGCACGCGCCGTGGCGGTGTCGCGGCCCCGCGTCAGCCTGCCCCGCGCCAGCGGGCTCCACGGGATCACGCCGATGCCCTGGTCGGCGCAGAGCGGGAGCATCTCCCGCTCTGCTTCCCGGTGGATGAGGTTGTAGTGGTCCTGCATCGACACGAACCGGGTCCAGCCGTTCAGGTCGGCCAGGTACAGGGCCTTGGTGAACTGCCAGGCGTGCATGGAAGAGGCTCCGATGTAGCGGACCTTCCCGGACTTGACCGCGTCGTGCAGCGCCTCGAGGGTTTCCTCGATCGGGGTGTCATAGTCCCAGCGGTGGATCTGGTACAGGTCGATGTAGTCGGTCCCCAGTCGCTTCAGGGAGGCGTCGAGCTCGGCGAAGATCGCCTTGCGGGACAGCCCGGCGCCGTTGGGGCCGGGGCGCATCCGCATCCAGACCTTGGTGGCGAGAACGACCTCCTCGCGCCGGGTGAAGTCCTTGACCGCCTGGCCGACGATCTCCTCGCTGCTTCCGGCGCTGTACCCATTGGCCGTGTCGAGGAAGTTGACGCCGCTCTCAAGGGCCTGCTTGATGATGTCCCGGCTGGCGTCCGCGCCCAGCGACCAGGGCTCGCCGCCCCGGTCCGGCTCGCCGAAGCTCATGCAGCCGAGGGTGATGGCAGAGACTTCCAGTCCGGTCGTTCCAAGTTTGAGGTAACGCATGCTTGTGAACCTAGGAGCTGGAGTGCGCTCTAACGCAAACCGTCATCGCGGCGCTCGCTGTGCGGGAGGGTGCCGGGTCAGGGTCGGTGAGCACCTGGAGGCTGCACAGGTGGCGCGTCGGCCGGGGGTGCTGGCGGGGGGACAGGTTGGGTCTTGGAGATGATGCGTTCGCAGATGATCCGGACGACCAGGAGCACGGCCAGGCCCAGGCCGACGACGATCGGCGCGGCCAGCCACATGGCCCAGCCCATCCGCGAGGCGAGCGACCACACCCGGAGCAGGCCGAACAGCGTTCCGAAGCCGATCACGACGAGGGCCGGGACGTAGAGCCACCGGACCAGGATCGGAGTCACGCGCCGTTCGAACTCCACATCGAGCAGTGCAGCGATGAGGGAGTCACGAGAGGGAGATTGACGGGGAGGCGGGTCATTGTGGTACGCCACCATCCAAGATCACTGGGCTGGAGCAGCGCGGGTCAACTCGCTGCGTTCGCCCAGGAACACAGCCGAGTGGCCCGCTGGAGGCGACAAGACCACGTGCGGGTCGAGCGCGGTCGCGTGGATGTCTGCGGGTCGCCCGGTCTGAGCGTCAGTGGATCCTTTGCGTACAGGTGACCGCTTCCTGTGCGGATGTGCTACCAGGCGGGTATGGGGCTGAAGCGGGGAAGAGATGCCTGTTGAAGCGTTCGGTGATGGAGTTGGGGTGACGGTGGGCGGTGGGCGTGCCGAGGTCGCGCTCCCGTACTCGCAACCGAGGAGGAGGTTGCCGCGTTGAACGGGAAGGCTTTGCAGGACACGGCGCAGAAGCGGGCTGAGGAGTTGCCGGCGACCACGCTGTATTCCTTCGAGCCTGGTTGGGAAGCCGTCAGGGTCGTGGACAAATGGTTCATGTTGGTGACCGAGGTGCTCGGCCGGCCGGTGGTGATCTTGAAGTCGCGTCCGGACGACGCCCAGGCCTTGTGCGAGGCGTATGCGGAGATCACCCCGGGCTATCACATGAACAAGCGGCACTGGATCACGCTGTCTCCGGGCGATTCGATCGACAAGAAGCTCGTGAAGGAGCTGGTCACCGAGTCCTACCGGCTGGTGGTCGCCAATCTGCCCAAGTCGCGTCGGCCGGTCGACCCGGCGCGGTTCGGCACAGCGTGAGCCGGCCATGGCCATCACCGGAAATCGACTCCAGCGTCTGGCCCGCAGCACGGCCGGTGAGCTTCCGGGTGTCAGTCACGGACGGCCGTTCACCGACAAGCTGGACGTCTACAAGGTGGCGGGGAAGGTCTTCCTCATCGTCACCGACGACCCGCACGAGCAGATCATCACCGTGAAGGCCGAGCCCGAGTATGCGCGGTCGCTGCGGCAGCGGCACGAATCGATCACGGTGGGCCGGTACCTGAACAAGAGGCACTGGATCTCCCTGGCCGCGGGCCGGGAGATCACCGCCACGCTGGTCAAGGACCTGGTCGCGGACTCCTATGAGCTGGTCGCGGCGTCGGTGCCCGCCCGCCACCGCACCAGGACCGGGTGAGCGGCCACTGAGCGCTCCGCGGTATCCGCCTCGGGGCGCACCGAAGGAAGGGGAGTCCGATGCACACCATGTCGACACAGGAGTGGCACGAGTTCGTCACGCGCGGGGCCCGCACGGGGAAGTTCTCCACGGTCGGACCTGACGGCACGCCGCACATCACTCCCGTCTGGTACGTCTTCGACGGTGAAGCGTTCGCGTTCACCACCAACGGCCAGGCGGCCAAGGCCCGCAACCTGCGGCGTGATGCGCGCGCGGCGCTGTGCGTCGACGACGACGCCCCGCCCTTCGCCTACGTCGAGGCCCGCGGCGAGGTGACCTTGAGCGAGGATCTGGACGAGCTGGTCGATGTCGCCACCCGGGCCGGCGCCCGGTACGCGGGCCCGGACCAGGCCGAGGAACTCGGCAAGCGCAACGGAGTGCCCGGCGAGGTCGTCGTCCGGCTGCGCCCCACGAAGGTCATCGCCTACGCCGGGATCACCGAATAGACCACCGCCCGTCCTGCGGCAGTGCACGCCGCCGGACCCGTTCCGCGCCGCCGGTGCGGATAGCCTTCCTGCCGAGCAGCGCGGACCGGAACCATCACCGAGCGGGACGTGTGCGGACTGTCCAAGCGGATGGTGAAAAGCAGCCCGGCGTCGAGGGCGTTGCCGGCGTGCCGATGGTCATGGAAGCGCAGGTTCGGGACGGCTCTCCAGCGTGTGACCTTGTTGAAGCCGCTACGCCGAAGCGGCCCGTCCTTGATGCCGGTGAAGACCAGCGCGTCAGGGACCGAGGGTGTCGACGCCGACGCACCGTCACCTCGCCCCCGGGTGACGACGTCTGCGTGCCCGTCCTTGGCCACCAGGGATCTGTGAGCGCAGCAGTGCGGGGGGTTGACCTTCGAGTTGGCTCGAAGGTTTACCGTGATCGCTATGGATGACCTGCGGATTTCCCAGCTTGCCGAACGAAGTGGCGTGCCAGCTACAACGCTGCGCTTCTACGAGACTGCGGGTCTGTTGCCTGCGGGCCGGACCCCGGCCGGGTACCGGGTGTACGACGAGATGGCTTTTGAACGGCTGAGCTTCATCGGTGCGGCCAAGCGACTCGGTTTGCCACTTGAGGAAATCGCGGAACTGCTCCAGGTCTGGGAGGACGGGTCGTGCGCCCAGGTTCGAGCCGACCTGCGGCCGCGCTTGGCGTGCAGGATCGCCGAAGCCGAGCAGCGCGCGGTGGAGACGGCCGAGTTCATTGCCACCTTGCGGGGCGCGGCGAACCATCTGGACGCACTACCCGAGCGGGAAGGACGATGCGACCCGCAGTGCGGGTTTCTCGATCCGGAAGCCACCGGCTCAAAGGCACCCCTCTCGGTGGCGGCGCATCGTGCAGGGCAGGATGCCGAGGACGAAGCATGGCGGACAGCGCCGGTCGCCTGCTCCTTGAACAGTGAGGACATGCAAAAGCGTGCCGCACAGTGGCGAGTGCTCCTACGAGGCGCCACCTGTGAGCGGATCAGCGACGGTGTGCGGCTGAGCATGCCCGCCGAGCGTGCCGGGCGGGTCGCCGAGCTGGCGGCCGCCGAGCAGCAATGCTGTCCCTTCTTCGACTTCCGCCTACACCTTGCCGGGGGCATGGTGCGTTTGGAAGTCCGCGCGCCCAGCGACGCCGCCGGCCTGCTGGACGAACTGTTCACCGACCCGGCCAGCTCACCCGGAAAGCCGCACCGCACCACGGACGGGGATTGCTCATCGTGCTCGTAGTTCGTTCGATCGCCTTGTTTCTCCTTGCGGCGCTCTTTGAGATCGGTGGGGCGTGGCTCGTCTGGCAGGGTGTACGCGAGCACCGCGGATGGGCCTGGATCGGCGCCGGGATCGTTGCGCTCGGCGCTTATGGCTTCGTGGCGACAGGGCAGCCGGACGGACACTTCGGACGAGTGCTGGCTGCCTACGGCGGCATCTTCGTAGCCGGTTCGATCATTTGGGGAGTGATCGCCGATGGTTACCGGCCCGATCGGTACGACATCGCCGGAGCCGTCATCTGCCTCGCCGGGATGGCCGTCATCATGTACGCCCCGCGCCACCGCTGAACAGTCGCCGAAAGCCTCGGCGCGGCGCACACGCTGAATCCGGTCTGTGAGTGGCGATGCCGCTACCTCGTCCAGCAGCACGACACGGGCGGCGCGACGGGCGCCCGCTCCGGCGCGCCGGGCGTGCGGCCTGTTCCGTCCGGTTGTCTGTCGTCCGTGCTGCGACATACCGCCATGATTCTCAGACCCGCCCCATCGCACATCGACCTAAAGTCTGATCCGCGAGCACGCCGGCCATCACTGGGCTGCGCCGCTCTGAGCCCGCTAGTCCGGGGCGCTCGTTCGCGCGAAGCGTCTGCCCATCTGGTCGCGCCATTCGCGCGAACGAGCATCCCGGATCGATCTGTGCGAGATGCTCAGCATTGGCTGCGCGGGTGCTCGTGGCGGTGCTGGACGGGTATGGAGCCCGTCGGTCGGACCACGGAGTGATCAGTCATCGAATTCGAAGCCAGTGGCCTCGGCCGACGTGATGAGCTTCCGCATTCGATCGCCGTCTGTGGCAACAGAACTCATCAGAGTAGCCAGCTCTTCGAGAGCGCTTCGGTCATCGCCGTACGCGCAGAACATGTCGCCTTCCGGGTCATACGAGAAGCGCCCTTCGAGGGTCTGCGCCTCCGTGCTGATGAGGAATTGTGCGACGCCCTCCCAGAAATAGCCGTTCGGCTCGTGGCCGAGCTCCTCGACGAGTTCGTCCACTCGGGTCGTTCCTGCATCAAGCAGCAGCGAGAACGCCCCAGGGGTGGTTTCCATCAACCTCAACGGAGTCATCGGCGGATAGTGGCACTCTTGAAGCGAAGCTGCAACGTCCAAGGCGAGTCCACGTTCCCGCGCCTGCCTCAACAGCCCTGCGACGCTGTCGGCCACTCGTTCGCGAACGTGCGCCGCAGGCTGGGTCAGTGCAGGTCGACGGCTGGGCGGCGTGTAACCAGCAGGGATCAAGGGGCGGTCACGGTCACCTGCGGCACGGGCCGAGCGCAGGTCGTTAAGCTCCGCCGCTTACGCGCCCGGCAGAAAGCCTGGCTCTCCGGTAGGTCAACGGGGCCACGGCCAACCCTCAGTATGGGCGATCGCCCTGCGCGACTCTGTCGGGTTCGCTGGCTCTACCAGGCAGATATGTTCGACGGCGATAATGGGTTCCGTTGCGTGACCCTGATTGCTTCTTCTATATGAGAGCGATATGCCACAAATCACGGTTGAGTACTCGGAGGCCCTAGGCGAGGTGTTCGATCGGCGTGGATTTGCGCCGACGTTGCACCCTGCCGCGGCGGAGCTGATCGGCGGCGCCCTGTCGGACTTCAAGACTCGCTTCCGGGCGATCGGTGAAGCGGTCATCGGTAGCGGCGAAGCCGGTGAGGCGATGGTTCATGTCGACCTGGCGATTCTTCCCGGCCGCGATTCCGAGGTCAAAGCCCGTCTTGGGAGGCTGGCTCTCGCAGTGTTGGGTGACCACATCAAGCCGGGAGCAGGGTTGAACACGCAGGTCACCGTTGAGGTCCGAGACATTGTGAGCTATCACAAGCGCGTCCTGGCGCCTGACGCAGCCAGGCGGTCGTGACCGGGCTGCGAGCCGGGGTTGCGGCCTGTTCCGGCCGGTCCCGTCTCACGGCCCGGTCACGACCGACTCACCGTACGCAGGGCACCCAAGAATGATCGAAAGCGGGTGTCGGTAAGAGGCCGATCCCTTTGCTGATCGCCGTCGCGGCTTGCCACGTATTCGTGGGATGACTACATGGACCAGTCCCGGCCGTGATTTCGGCTTGAGACGAGCGTGTTCGCGTTCATTCTTGGGCGCTTAGGCGGAATCAGTTGGCGGGTTTGCCGAACCAGCGGGAGAGGTGGTCGTCCAGGTCCTGCTGGTCGTCGCCGATCCAGGCGACGTGGCCGTCGGGGCGTAGCAGGACGCATGGGGCATCCAGTGCCGCAGTGGGATCCGCGAGGTAGTCGACTCGGTCCGACCAGCCGCCGACGGTCAGGCGTTCGGTGCGGTCCAGCAGCAGGCCGCGGCCGCGATGCAGCAGGCCGTAGAGGTGGCCCCGTTTCAGGTCGATGTCGCGCAGGCGGCGGCCGAGCAGGTCGGGGCCTTCGCCGAAGTCGTAGCGGATGCCGATCGCGGTGATCTTCTCGATCAGGTAGCGGTTCACCTCGTCGAAGTCCATCAGCTCGGTGAGCAGCCTGCGCACGGCCTGCGGGCCCGGTTCGGGGGAGTGCAGTTCCATCTGGGCGCGGGTGTTGTCCAGCACTTCCTCGGCGACCGGGTGACGTTCGGCCTGGTAGGTGTCCAACAGTGCTTCCGGTGCCCAGCCGCGGATCTGTGCGGCCAGTTTCCAGCCGAGGTTGAACGCGTCCTGAACGCCCAGGTTGAGGCCCTGTCCGCCGGTGGGTGGGTGGATGTGCGCCGCATCACCGGCCAGCAGCACCCGCCCGATCCGATAGCGTTCGGCCAGCCGGGTGGCATCGCCGAAGCGGGACAGCCAGCGCGGGGAGTGCACGCCGAAATCGGTTCCGGCGATGGTGCACAGCTGTTGTTTGAAATCCTCGAGGGTGGGCGGTTCCGCGCGATCGCTGACTCCCGCGGCGGGGACTACGACGCTATATGTTCCCTGGCCGAAGGGCCGGAGCCAGAATTGCTTGTTGGTCTTTTGGATTTCGGTGACCTTGGCGGCGATCTCCTCCTGCGGCACGCCGACTTCCATCTCGCCCATCAGCGTCTCGGTCCGCGAAGGCTCGCCGGGAAAGCCGACGCCGAGTAGCTTGCGCACCGCACTGCGTCCGCCGTCACAGCCGACGAGGTAGCGCGAACGCAGCCGTTCGCCGTCGGCCAGTTCGACGGTGACACCCTCGTCGTCCTGCTCGAAACCGGCCACCGAACAACCGCGCCGGACCTGCGCACCCAGTTCGACCGCATGTTCTTCGAGGAGGCGAACGATGACCGGCTGCGGGATGCCCAGCAGATAGGCGTGCGCGGAGTCCAGGTCCTTGGGCGCGGGTTTGTTGATGGCGGCGAAGAATCCGGCGGCCGGACGTTGCCTTCCGTGTTCGCGGATGCGGTCCAGCAGTCCGCGCATTGCCATCAGCTCGAGGCTGCGAATGTGCAGACCGACGATGCGGACGAACGATACGGGCTCGGTTTCCTTCTCCAGGACGAGTACCCGTACGTCGTGTAGCCGCAATTCGGCGGCCAGCATCGCACCGGTCGGCCCGCACCCGGCAATGATCACATCGAACATGAGGGGCGCGCGATCGGCGCCGTCGTCCACGGGGGAGTCGCGCTCGACCCTGTCGTTCGACGCCGGTTCGGTGGTGGGCTGCGGAGAGTGCATGGTGTTGCCTTTCGGGAGTGCCTTGTTGGTGAGGCGCTCCCAGCGACACCTACATCAATCGCCCAGCCGTGACGGGAAGGGGGAGCACCCACATCGATACAGCGTTCATGGGTCTCACCTCCTCGGGCGGTGTCACGGACGCCTGCAAGTTACAAGCCCGAGCATCAGCCCGTCCAATCCTTTTCCCGCGGCGTGATCGCGACGGTCCAGGGCGTTGATGCGTTCCTCGTGGACGGGCAGCGTCGCGATGAGCGGCCGGTCGGTGTCGTCGAGCGCCCACACCTGCACCTGGCCGCTCTCGCCACCCGCCACCGCGACCGGACGTCCGTCGACCGAGGTCAGCGCGACACCCCTCGCCGGCTCCTTGTCCCCGGTCTCCCACCAGGCCGTCCGTTGCCCGGACCGCAGGTCCCAGACGCCGACCATTCCGTCGTGGCCACCCGTGATCAGCATGGGACGGTCACCGAGGTGACGGGGTCGTCCTCCTCGTCCACCTCCCGAAGCAGTTCGCCGCTTCGCAGGTCCCAGGTGACCATGGCGTGGTTCTCGCTGCCGCTGACGATGATCAGGCGATCGTCGTGCAGTTCCGCCGCCACACAGTCGACGTCGGGATCGTCGTCGTCGGGGTACTGCTCGAAGGGCGGCCGAAGGGGCGGCTTGGCCCAGACGTGCTCGGCCGGGTTCCAGATCCAAGCGCCGCCGCCGTACTCGGCGATGAAGAACAAGAGGTGTCCGTCCACCTCGACAATGTCGATGTCATTGATCGGCTTCCTGGAAGGCAGGGGCTGCTCAAGATCATGTCGGCGACCGTAACCGGAGACTGCGACATCGCCGTATGTCCGCATGCTGGCGGTATGGGATTTCTTGCGGGCTTCCCAGACGTCCGAGAACTCTGCGCCCGTGAGGGGCCGCGGCTGACGATGACCATGCGCGCGTGCGGAGCGAGCACGCGGGCCTGGGGCGTCGATCAGGTGCAGGCGCATCCGGACGCGGCGCCGAGGGTGTCGGCGTCGGCCTTGACCGTGTAGACCTCCCAGGGTTCGCCGCCGGGGCCGTGGACCCAGACTTTGTCCTGCACGGCGTAGCAGCAGGAGGTGTCGTTCTCCTCCAGGGTGGCGAGCCCGGCGTCGGCGAGGCGGCGGGTCGCGTCGGTGACGAGCCCGGAGTCCTCGACCTCGACGCCGAGGTGGTCCATGCGGGTCGGCTCGCCGTCCTCGCCCTCGATCAGAACCAGCTTGAGCGGTGGCTCGGTGATGGCGAAGTTGGCGTAGCCCGGCCGGAGCTTGGCCGGCTCGGCGCCGAACAGCTTGGAGTAGAAGGCGATCGAGCCTTCCAGGTCGGACACGCGCAATGCGAGCTGGACGCGGGACATACGGTTCCTCCTCGTGTCGAGGGCGGTGCCTCGTTGGGCGCTGCTTAGATGTCCGTCTAAGTAGCTGGTGGCCCGAGTTTGCGCTTCTGAATAGATGGATGTCAAATTAGAGCTATGTCTAAGCAGCTGTTGTCGATCGTGAACCCTGTCGATGGCGAGGGGGCGTGTTGTGCGCCCCTGGTCTGCGAGCCGTTGAGCGAGGCCGAGGCGGGTGAGCTGGCGCCGCTGTTCAAGGCGATCGCCGACCCCGTCCGGTTGCGGCTGCTCTCGTTGATCGCCTCCCATGAGGGCGGCGAGGCGTGCGTGTGCGACCTGACCGCCGCGTTCGAGCTGACGGCCCCCACGATCAGCCATCACCTGAAGGTGCTCAAGCAGGCCGGCCTGATCGACTCCGAGCGGCGCGGGACCTGGGTCTACTACTGGCTCAACCCCGGCGTCCTGGAACGGCTGTCGGCGGTCCTCGGGCCGCGCGTCACCGCCGCTGTTTCGTGACCGGCACCGAAGACCCCATGAGCCAGACCCCCGAGGTGCTGTTCGTGTGCGTCCACAACGCCGGACGCTCCCAGATGGCCGCCGCCCTGCTCGACCACCACGCCGCCGGACGGGTCCGCGTCCGCTCGGCCGGGTCCGCGCCCGCCGACGCCATCACCCCCGCCGTCGCCGAGGTGATGGCTGAACTCGGGCTTGACCTGGCAGGGCAGGTCCCCAAGCCGTTGACCGGTGAAGCCGTCCAGGCCGCCGACGTGGTCATCACCATGGGATGCGGCGACGCCTGCCCCGTGTTCCCCGGCAAGCGGTACCTGGACTGGCAGCTTCCCGACCCCGCCGGTCGGCCGGCCGAGCAGATCCGTCCCATCCGCGATGAGATCGACGTCCGCGTTCGCGCCCTGCTCGCCGAACTCCTGCCTGGGGGCGCCTGACGAGTCCCGGCATCGGTCGCCGCTCTTCCATGGCGTCGTTCCATCGTTTATCGTCGATGGACGATGAATGAAGAGAACGGGCCGCTCGATCGGGCCACCGCCACCGAGTACGCGTCCTGGTTCAAGGCTCTGGCCGATCCGACGCGCATCCAGATCGTGTCCCTGCTCGCCCGGCAGGGGCGGCCGATGAGCGTCGGCGAGATCGTCGATGCCGTCCATGTCGGGCAGTCGACCGTGTCCGCACACCTCAAGGTGCTGGCCGAGGTCCGGTTCGTCCTGGTCGACCAGCAGGGCACGTCCCGCTTCTACCGGATCAACACCGCGTGCGTGGACTGCTTCCCCACCGCCGCCGATCTGGTCATGGGACGTCCCGCACCGGTCGCGCCGACCTGCCCACCCGAAGGAGGCGACTGATGCCCGACTCCCACACCACGGACGCCATCGTTGCCCGCTACTCCGGTCTCGCCCGAGCCGCCCTCGCCGGAGACACCCCGCACGACGGAAGTCAGTGCGGTGACTCCTGCTTCGGCGCCGCCGCCTACCAGGCCGAGGACGAGGTACCCGAGGCCGCCCTGCGTGCGAGCTTGGGATGCGGCAACCCGCTCGCGGTCGCCGAGCTGCGCCCCGGCGAGACCGTGCTCGACCTCGGGTCAGGCGGCGGTCTGGACGTGCTGTTGTCGGCCCGCCGCGTCGGCCCGTCCGGGATCGCCTACGGCCTGGACGCCAGCGACGACATGCTCACCCTCGCCCGCGCCAACGCCACCCAGGCCGGAGCCGGCAACGTCCGCTTCCTGCGCGGCCACATCGACGACATCCCGCTTCCCGCCGCGAGCGTGGACGTGGCCATCTCCAACTGCGTCATCAACCTCGCGACCGACAAGGCCCGCGTCCTCGCCGAAGCCTTCCGCGTCCTGCGGCCCGGCGGCCGCTTCGGCGTCAGCGACATCATCCCCGAGCCCGGCGAACGCGTCGCCGCAGAGCAGCGCATCGGTTGTGCCGCCTCCGCCCTCACCGCCGAGGAGTACCGCTGTGAGCTGCGCGCCGCCGGGTTCACCGCCATCAGGATCACCCGCACCGCTGACACCGGTGATGGGCTGCACGCCGCCGTCGTCCAGGCTGCCAAGCCCGTCGGCTAGCTGGATGGACGCCATGCCGCGTCAACAGTCCGCCGGTGTCGCCGGCCGGGCCATGGAACGCCGCGACGCAGACCCGGGTAGCGACGTCGCCGCCAGCCCCGTGTCCGACCGTTGCTGCTACGCCGGAGTGGTGGAGCGCAGCGTCTACATCAGCCCCCACGCCCGCGGCCAACGCATCGGTACCGCCCTGCTGGGAGCCTCGAACGCAGAAGCCCCGCCGTCCTGTAATGGTTGCCCCGGCTGTCCAGGTGCCCGGTACCGTTCCGTTCGTGGACGATGCGGCGATCGAAGCCTTCCTGGACAACCAACGGAACGCGTCCGGCCGGGTGACGCTGCGGCGTCTCGCCAGCCGTGACGAGAAGGAGTTCCTCGACCTGGTGAGCGCCAGTGCGGAACTGCACGGCCCGTGGATGGCTCTGCCGTCCACGCCAGAGTTGTACCGGGCTTACGTGACGCGGTACGCGCAGCCCAACGAGGAATCGGTGCTGATCTGCGTGCGCGACAGTGGAGCCATCGCCGGCGTGGTCAACATCAACAGCATCATTCGGGGACGCTTCCAATCCGCTTCCATCGCCTATGCCGCCTTCGCGCCCACCGCCGGCCAGGGCTACATGACCGAAGGGCTCGCGCTGGTCGTGCGCTACGCCTTCGAGCAGTTGCGGCTTCACCGGCTCGAAGCGCAGATACAGCCCGAGAACCACGCCTCCCTCAAGCTGGCCCGACGAGTCGGATTCCGCCATGAGGGCTACTCGCCGGAGTTGCTGTACATCGATGGAGCCTGGCGAGACCACGAACGATTCGCGATCACCAGCAGCATGGTCGACATCGCGCCCACGCCTCCCCACCCGACGCTGCCAGAACGCTAGAGTCGGTCGATGTGACCGGACTGTCGGGCTGGGGTCATGTGACGCTGACGGTGCGTGACGCAGATCGGAGTGTCGCCTGGTATTGCGAAGTCCTCGGCTTCGTCGTCGCCGCCACTGAGACCACCCCGCAATGGCGGCGGACCTTGTGCCGGCATTCGAGCAGCGGCATGGTTCTGGTGCTTCAGCAGCACTTTCCCGCCAGTGTCGGTCCGTTCGACGAACGCAGGGTCGGCTTGGACCATCTCGCCTTCCGAGTCGACACTCATCAGGAACTCCTGGCCTGGCAGCAACGCCTCGAGATGCTGGAGGTCGACTTCACTCCGATCGCCGACACCGGCCGCGCAGGATTGGCCCTTACCTTTCGCGACCCTGACGGCATCGCGCTCGAACTCTTTCACCGCTCGGCGTGATTGTGCTGCAGCGTTAGCGTTGAGCAAATCCGGCGGCGGTGGTGTAGCGGCGGGCCAGGTGTGCGCAGGCGTCCTTGAGTTCGGCGGGGCCGACGACCTCGAAGTCGGCGTCGAAGCGGCCGATGGCGGCGGCCAGGCCGGGCCATGACCACGAGCCCAGGACGAGCCGGCAGCGGTTCGGGGCGAGTTCCTCGACGAGTCCGTCGCGGGTGTAGCGGGACACGACCGCGGCGGGCAGGTCGAGGATCACCTCGCCGCGGCAGGGCCAGTCGGCCGAGCCGTCGGAGCCGCGGAAATGGCCGGCCACGAACGCCGCCACGTCGCCGCCGGGCAGTTCGCGCGGGGTGAAGCGGGGCCCTGTGGGGGCGCGCGGGGAGATCCGGTCGGCGCGGAAGGTGCGCCAGTCCTCGCGGTCGAGGTCCCAGGCGACGAGATACCAGCGCCCGCCCCAGGTGACGAGGTGGTGGGGCTGCACTCGGCGCGGCGGGGGCTGCACGCCGTCGCGGTCCGGCGGGGATGCCGGGACGTAGTCGAAGCGCAGCACCTCGCGGGCGTGGACGGCGGTGCCGAGGGCCATGATCACGCCGCCGTCGACCTGCGGGTCCGGCCGGGACACAGGCCGCTCGACGGCGGTGACCTGCACGGTGTCGATCCGGTGGCGCAGCCGGGCGGGCATGACCTGCCTGATGGTGGCCAGCGCGCGCACGGCGCCGTCCGAGATGCCGGCGCCGGTGGTGGCGGCGATCTGGAGGGCGACGGCGAGGGCGACGGCCTGCTCGTCGTCGAACAGCAGCGGGGGCAGCTCCGTACCGGCCGCGAGCCGGTACCCGCCGTCCGGACCCTTGATCGCCGCGATGGGGTAGCCGAGCTCGCGCAGGCGGTCGACATCGCGGCGCACGGTGCGCGGGCTGACGTCCAGGCGCTCGGCCAGCAGCGCGCCCGGCCAGTCCCGCCGCGCCTGGAGCAGCGAGAGCAGCTCCAGCAGCCGCGCTGAGGTCTTCTGCATGCTCCCGATATTGCCCGAAGAAGCGGCCACATCCTGTCCGCTACCCCTGCGACGGTGGAGACCGAGCCAGACGAATCGAGCAAAAGGAGCCTGCAATGGCCGTCAACGTTGTGACCCACCTGAACTTCCGAGGCGACGCCCGCGAGGCGCTGACCTTCTACCGGTCCGCGTTCGGCGGGGACATGGCCGTGGTCACCTACAAGGACGCCGGAAACGTCCAGGAGCCGTCCGAGGCGGACCAGGTGATGTGGGGCCAGGTGGCCGCCGCCGGTGGTTTCCGCGTGATGGCCTACGACGTGCCCTCGAACCTGCCGTGGAACCAGGGCGAGAACGCGTTCTTCGTATCGCTGCGCGGCGAGACGTCCGAGGAGATCACCGCGTACTGGGAAAAGCTCTCCGAGGGCGCGAGCATCCGGCAGATGCTCGGCCCTGCGCAGTGGGCACCTCTCTACGGGATGCTCACGGATCGGTTCGGCGTCACATGGGTCGTGGACGTCGTCAGCGACTACAACGCCTCCTGACCGCCACTCCGACGACAAGGACGTACCAGTGAGGGTGCGCGCGCTTGGCCGCACCGGCAGCCAGATCAGCCCCTACTGCCTGGGCACCATCCTCAACCGCGGCATCGAGGCCACCGGACATCATCCGCTCGCGCTGCGCCGGCGACCGGCCGACGAGCGGGCCGCGGCATGACCGTCCTCGGTACCCGGGCGCTGGGCCGCGCGACGCTCGCCCGGCAGCTGCTGCTCGACCGCGCCGACATGCCGGTCGTCGACGCGGTCGCGCACCTCTGCGGCCTGCAGGCGCAGGAACCGCAGGAACCGTTCGTCGGGCTCTGGTCGCGGCTGCGCGCGTTCGACCCGGCGTCGCTGTCGAACCTGCTGACCGGACGGCGCATGGTGCGGACCCACCTCATGCGCCGCACCGTCCACCTCGTCACAGCCGAGGACGCGCTCTCCTGGCGGGCCCGCCACGACCCGATGCTGCGCCAGCGGGCCCTCGGGGTCTATCGTCGCGAGCTCGACGGGGTGGATCTCGACGAACTCGCGGCGGCGGGACGGGCGGTGATGGCGGACGGCGAACCGCGCTCGATGGCGGACCTGGCGCGGGCGCTCGCCGACCGCTGGCCGGACCCGTCGCCGCGGGCACTGGGCGAGATGCTGGTCGCGGCCCTCGTCCCGATGGTGCAGATTCCGCCACGCGGTCTCTGGCGGACGAGAGCCGGAGTGCTCAACGTCCCGCTCTCCTCCTGGCTCGGCCGCGAGATCGACCCTCCATCGCCGGACGGCTCCGACCCGGTGGGCCAGACCCTGGTACGGCGCTACCTGGCCGCGTTCGGCCCCGCCGCCTCGGCCGATCTGCGCGCCTGGTGCGGTCTCGCGGGACTGCCCGCCGCGATCGCCGCCATGCGCGAGGAGCTGGTCGCCTTCCGCGACGAGCGGGGCCGGGAACTCCTGGATCTTCCCGACGCGCCGCGTCCCGATCCCGACACGCCCGCCCCGGTGCGGTTCCTGCCGGCGTTCGACAACGCGATCCTCGGTTACCACGACCGCAGCCGGATCATCGACGACGCTCACCGCGGCCTGTCGGTCACGGGCGCCCGGATGGTCCTGGTCGACGGCCGGGTCGCCGCGACCTGGAGCGTCGATGCCGGCACCGTGACCGTCACCCCGCTGCGCCGCTTCACCCGAGCCGACCGCACCGCCGTCACCGAGGAGGCCCGGTCCCTGGCGTCGTTCCTCTCCGACCACGACAACGACCGAGCACGGATCACCGATCCGGTGGCGGGTTAGGGGCGGAGGACGATCTTGCCGTGGGTGTGGCGGCGTTCCAGCTCGCGGTAGGCGTCCTGGACCTGCTCCAGCGGGTAGGTGCTGGCGATCGGGACTTCGAGTTCTCCGCGTGCGGCTAGCCGGGCCAGCTCGCCGAGGACGACCGCGGAGGCCGCCGCGCCTTCTCCGTAGGTCCGCGCACCGACCTTGGCGGCGGCCTCCCAGTCGCGGATCGTGTTGATCCGTTCGGGCCGCACGCCCAGCTCCACCGCAAGGTCCACGTAGCCGTCGCCGAACGTGTCGATGAACGCGTCGACTTTCCCGCCGGAGGCCTTCCGGATTCGCTCGGCCGCACCTTCCCCGTACTCGACCGGCACGACATCGTGGTCGGTCAACCAGGCGTGGTTCGGCTTGCTCGCGAGCCCGATCACCGTGGCGCCGCGCCGCCGCGCGAGCTGCACGGCGAGGGATCCGACGCCGCCCGCCGCTCCGGACACGACGACCGTGTCGCCCGGTCCGGGGTCGACCGCGAAGACGGTGGCGTAGGCGGTCGTGCCGGCCACGTACAAGGAACCGGCCACGTCCCAGGCCAGTCCCTCCGGACGCCGGATCAGGTTCACGTCGTCGACCGCGACGAACTCCGCGTGGCTGGCCCTGCGGTGGGTGAAGCCGATGACCTCGTCGCCCACCGCGAACCCGCGCGCCTGCGCGCCGATCTCCACCACGACGCCGGCCAGGTCGCTGCCCTGCCCGGAGGGGAACGTCGCCGGCCACCGCTGGTGCAGCTCGCCGGAGCGGATATGGGTCTCGCCGGGCTGGATCCCGGCCGCGCGGACCTCGACCAGCGCCTGCCCGGGGCCGGGCACCGGGCGCTCCACCTCATCGACCCGCAGGACGTCGATCTCGCCGTACTCGTGGAACCGCACCGCTTTCATCGCATGATCTCCGCTCTTCCTCATCTGATGGACGCACTTCGACCATGCCGTCTTCCCGCACGGTTGAGGAGCGGAGCGGTTTCCCTAGGAGCGCGGGTCCGGGGATGCGTCCGGCCGAGGGTGATACGACTACCGATATGGGGATGCACCGCGACGACCTGGCCGATTTCCTGCGCCGGTCCCGGGAACGCCTGGCTCCGCGGGACGTGGGGCTGGTCGAGGGGCCGAGGCGGCGGACACCGGGACTGCGCCGCGAGGAGGTCGCGGCGCTCGCCGGGATGTCGGCCGACTACTACATGCGGCTCGAACAGGCCCGGAGCTCCCAGCCGTCGGTCCAGATGCTGGCGGCGCTGACGCGCGCGCTGCGGCTGACGATCGACGAGCGGGACCACCTGTACCTGCTCGCCGGGCACCATCCGCCGGAGGGGGCGCGGGCCGGGGAGTACCTGCGGCCGAGCCTGCTGTACCTCCTCGACCGGCTGGACAGCGTTCCGGTCCAGGTCGTGGGCGATCTCGGTGACCTGCTGGCGCAGAACGACATGGCGCTGGCGCTGTTCGGGTGCGTGTGCACGGTGGCGCCGGAGGACCGCAACATCGTGCTGCGCTGGTTCACCGAGCCGGACGTGCGGAGCCATTTCCCGGCCGAGGAGCGCGAGGAGCAGGCCCGGCAGCTGGTCGCCGACCTGCGCGCCGCGGTGACCCGGCGCGGCGACGACGAGGCCTCGCGCGCGCTGGTGACGCGGCTGCGCGCGGCCAGCGCCGAGTTCGCGGCGCTCTGGGACCGGCACGAGGTCGCGGTGCGCAGGTCGCACCCGTACCGGATCGTCCATCCCGAGCTGGGCCGGCTCGACTTCGACTGCGAGGTGCTGGCGACACCCGCGGCGGACCAGCGGCTGCGCGTCTTCACCCCGCCGCCCGGCGGGACGGAGGCGCTGGACATGCTGCGCGAGCTCGGCCCGCAGCACCGGCACGGCTCCGCCACGGCGCGCCCGTCCGCGAGCGAACGTCAATGATGCGTCCCTGACGGGCGCAACCGGCGGGCCTCCAGGGCCAGGTAGGCGGCGAGGACGACGACGGCGGCCGATTCGAGGGCGAGCGCGAGCCAGACGGTGGACCGGTAGCCGTATTCGTGGAAGCCGAACAGCGTGCCCTGCTCGCTGAGGATCAGGCCGATGATCGTGCCGAGCAGGAACACGATGCCGCCGAGCGCGACGAGCGCGTGCGGCGCCCGGCCGAGCAGCGGCAGGGACCGGACGAGCGGCAGCGACCCCAGCGGCGCGAGCAGGGAGAGGCCGAGCACCACCGCGCTGGCGAAGTTCGCCGCGAACAGGTCGCCGATGATCGGGATGACGCGGTAGTAGTCGGCGAAGTACTCGTAGAGGTGCACCGCGCCGACGCCGAACAGCAGGAGCGCGGCCAGCCCGCGCAGGGCGGCCGGTGCGAGCGGGCGCGTCGCGGCGAGGTCAGGGCTGGCTGCCACCATGTGCACTCCCCGTGGTCTGGATCTGTCCCTGGGGGGTGAGGGCGAACCACGGCGCGCCGAACTGGGTGATCCCCTGGCCCTCGGCGTCGCCGCGTCCGGTGTCGGCCTGGTAGTAGTACAGCGGGTGCCCGGCGTAGACGAGCTGGCGGGGCCCGTCGGGGCGGGCGATCGTGGTCAGCATGCCCGCCTGCGTTCCGCCGGACGTCCCCGGCCGCCCCTGGGTGGTGACCGGCGGCCAGATGCTGGCGCACGCGCCGAAGCAGGTGGACCGGTTCGGCGGGTCGGAGGCGAACAGGTACAGCGTGCGCCCCTTGCCGTCGACCAGGATCCGCCCGAGCTTCGGCACGGCTGCGGAGCCGACCCGCTGGCGGCCGGGGTCCTGCGAGTTCGTCGCGAACGCGCAGCCGGCGGCCAGCAGGCCCGCCGCCGCGGCGGCGGGCCACCTCAGGCGCAGCGGGTCACGAGCCACCCTTCTCGACCTTCTTGCCGGCCGGAGACACCACGTACCATCCGGCGCCGAACTGGTTGAGCCCCTGCCCCTTGGCGCTGCCCTTCGCGGTGCCGTCGGGGGCGTAGTAGTACAGCGGGTGCCCACCGTAGGTGACCTGCGTCTTTCCGTCGCTCCGGCTGGTGGTGCCGAGCATCGACGCCTTCGCCTGGGAGCCGGCATGCGGCTTCGCCGTGGTGGTGACCGGCGGCCACACCGCCGCGCAGGCCCCGGAGCAGGACGACTTGCCGCCCGTGTCCTTCTCGAACAGGTACACCGTGCGGCCCTGGCCGTCGACCAGGACCTGCCCCAGGTTCCCGGTCTTGGCGGTCGCGATCGTCCCGCCCGCGCCGGACGTGCTCGGTGCGGACGAGGCGGCCACCGGTACGGCGGGACGGTGCGCGGCGGCGCCCGAGCCGCCGGATCCGCCGCACGCGGCGGCCGCGACCGCCACTGCGGCCAGGGGGACCGCCGCCCGCAGCCCGCGACGGCTCTGCCGCGCCTGGATGGTGTTCCACCGATTCGTTCCGGACATCGCGAACGTCCTTCCCTCACGGAGTTCGGTACCGGTTGCCCGATGCCTTCCTTTCCGGCCCGGCCGTACCCCGGGAATCGCCGAGCGAACGGACTTGCCCAGACGCTGACCTGGCCTTTCTCGATGCGCGACGAAACGTCCGGTGCGGCCGGTCTCACTCCGGGTTCAGGGGCCTGAAGGCCGGGGGACGCTTCTCGACGTAGGCGGCGACGCCTTCGGCCGCGTCCGGATGGCGGAACGACGCGAGCATCAGCGCGTCGGCTTCGGTGAGCGCCTCGGCGAAGCCGCGGTCGAGGTCCCGATGGACCTGCTGCTTGATGACGTCCATCGACGCCGGCGAGCAGGAGGCGGCCAGTTCGGTGGCGTAGCCGACGGCGGCGTCGAGGAGGCCGCCGGGGTCGACCACCCGGTTGACCAGGCCCAGGGCGAGCGCCTCCTCGCCCTGGACGATCCGGCCCGACAGCAGCAGGTCGAGCGCGCGGCCGGTGCCGATCAGGCGGGGGAGCAGCCAGGAGACGCCGTATTCGGCGATCAGCCCGCGCCGGGCGAACGCGGTGCCGAGCTTGGCCGCCGGGACGGTGAACCGGACGTCGCAGTACAGCGCCTCCACGAGGCCGAGCCCGACGGCGGCCCCGTTGATCGCGGCGATCATGGGCTTGCGGACGGTCAGCGGGAACGTGCGCGGGCGGGGGCGCCCGGCGTCGAGATCGTCGGCGGTGCTCGCCTCCTGGAGGTCCGCCATGTCGGCGCCGGCGCAGAACCCGCGTCCCGCCCCGGTGACGACGATCGCGCGGACGTCCTGGTCGGCCTCGGCGTCGTAGAGGAGGGCGAAGTAGCGGCGTTCGAGGTCGTCGTTCCAGGCGTTGAGACGGTCCGGCCGGTTGAGGGTGAGGACGAGCACCGGGCCGCGCCGCTCGGCCAGGACCGTGTCGTTCGCGGAGGAATCGTGCGTCATGGTCGTCTCCTTCAGCGCGCGGCGGGGTCGGCCGCGGCGGCCTTCACGGGCTCGGGGATCCGGTCCGCTCGGCCGGGCGGGACGTCCGGGACCCATGGTGTGTCGGCGGGGTCGCGGTGTTTGCGCAGTTCCCACAGGGCGATGGCGCGTTTGTGGACTTCGTCGGGGCCGTCGGCGAGGCGGAGGGTGCGCAGCTGGGCCCAGGCGTTGGCGAGCGGGAAGTCGTCGGTGACGCCGCCTCCGCCGTGCACCTGGATGGCCCGGTCGACGATCTTCAGCGCCATGCCGGGCGCGGCGACCTTGATCGCGGCGATCTCGGTGCGGGCCGCCTTGTTGCCGACGGTGTCCATCATCCAGGCGGCTTTCAGGGTCAGCAGCCGGGTGCGGTCGATGTCGATGCGGGCCTCGGCGATCCAGTCGCGGATATTGGCGCTGTCGCTGAGCCGGTGCCCGAACGCGACCGGGCGTCGGCCCGCCGGCACATCAGCTCCAGGGCGCGTTCGGCGACGCCGATGGCGCGCATGCAGTGGTGGATCCGTCCGGGCCCCAGCCGGGCCTGGCTGATCGCGAAGCCCTCGCCCTCGCCCTTCAGGACGTCGCGCACCGGCACCCGCACGTCCTCGAAGCGGATCTCGGCGTGGCCTTCGCGGTCGGTGTACCCGAACACCGGGAGGTTGCGGACGATCGTGACGCCGGGGGCGTCGATGGGGACGACCATCATCGACTGCTGCCGGTGCGGCGGGGCGGCGGGGTCGGTCTTGCCCATGACGATCAGGACCTTGCAGTTCTTGTGCATGGCATTGGAGGCGAACCATTTGCGGCCGTTCAGCAGATAGTGGTCGCCGTCGCGTTCCATGCGCAGCTCGATGTTGGTGGCGTCGGAGCTGGCGACGGCGGGTTCGGTCATCGCGAACGCCGAGCGGATCGTCCCGTCCAGCAGCGGCTTGAGGTAGCGCTCCTTGTGCTCCTGGCTGCCGAACAGCGTGAGCACCTCCATGTTGCCGGTGTCGGGCGCGGCGCAGTTGGTGGCCTCCGGCGCCAGGTGCGCGCTGCGGCCCATGATCTCCGCCAGCGGCGCGTACTCCAGGTTCGTCAGGCCCGGCCCCCACTCCGGATGCGGATGGAACAGGTTCCACAGGCCGCGCCGCCGCGCCTCGGCCTTCAGGTCCTCGACGATCTGCGGCTGGTGGTGCGGGTCGTCCGCCGCACGCATCTGCTCCTCGTACACGGCCTCGGCCGGGTACACGTACTCCTCCATGAACTCCAGCAGGTCGGCGCGGTAGCGGCGCACCCGGTCGGAGACGGTGAACAGGTCCACGGAAGGCTCCCGTCGTCGTGGCATGACCCCAGACTTACTTGAATACGGCTTCAAGTTCAAGAGCCGTGGCCGCCGCGCACGATGGCGCAGAACAGCGGGGTCGCGGTGCCGGAGGCTGCTGCTAACCTGCACGCGAGCGAGCGCAGGACCGAGCGAAGGCGACCGACCGCAGTGGAATCCCAGGACGTGACCGGCGGCGGACGGCCGTCCCGGATCACTCCGCGGAGCAAGCGCGGCATCCGAACCCGGCAGGCGCTCATCGCCGCCGCCCGCGAGGTGTTCGAGCGCGACGGCTACCTCGACGCCCGCATCACCGACATCTCCAAGGCCGCCGGCGTCGCCGCCGGGTCGTTCTACACCTACTTCAACGACAAGGAAGAGATCTTCGCCGCCCTCGTCGAGGTGGTGCAGGAGGAGATGCTCCACCCCCACCTGCGCGAACGCACCGGCGTCACCGACCCGCGCGGGCTCATCGACGCGGCGAACCGCGAGTACCTGCAGTCCTACGGACGCAACGCCCGCCTCATGGCGCTGTTCGAGCAGGTCGCGCAGATCGACGAGAAGTTCCACGAGCTGCGCGTCGAGCGGGGCAGTGCCTTCGCCGAGCGGAACGCGCAGATGATCCGGAGCCTGCAGGCGCGCGGGGAGGCCGACCCGGAGCTCGACCCGCTGGTGACCGCGCTCTCCCTCTCGGCGATGGTCGGCCGGATGGCCTACCTGTACTACGTCGCCGAGATGGACTTCAGCTACGACCAGCTGGTCACGACGCTGAACAGGATCTGGTTCAACGCGCTCGGTCTCAGGCCGTCCGCCTGACGTCCTCGGCGACACGGCTCCCTGTCATCGAATCGCCCCCTTTCGGGCGCGCGGCTACACGAACTTGAAGCCAAATTCAAGTCTTGAGTAACACACGGCCCGGATGTTTCATTACGGCACCCGGCTCACCGCGCAGGGACGGCCCGGCGGCCGCATGCGCGCGTTCCGGCCGGTCCCCCCACCCCCCAAGGGAGCACCCATGAGACACAAGGGCACCCACCCCGCGGCTCGGCGCCGCCTGCCCGTGGCCTCGGCCGCCATCGTGGCGGCGACGTCGCTCACCGCCCTCGCGGGCACGGCCGCCGCCGAGGAGGCGCCCGCCGCCGGAACCCGGCCGGGGGACGTGGTGAGCGCGGAGCCGTCCGCGTACCGCCTCCCGCCCGGATTCCCCACGCCGACCGACGCCTGGAAGATCCACTACCGGTCGACCGACGCGAACGGCAGGCCCGACGTGGTCTCCGGCACCGTCATCGTGCCGCGGGACGGCCGGACCGGCACCCGGCCCGTGCTCACCTACGCCGTCGGCACCGTCGGCCTGGGCGACCAGTGCGCGCCGTCGGCCGCCTTCCCCAAGGGCGACGCCGTCAACTCGTCCCTCCTCAACCAGGCCCTCCTGCGCGGCTGGGCGGTCGCGGTCACCGACTACCAGGGCCTCGGCACGCCAGGCGACCACACCTACCTCGTCGGCCGCGCGGAAGGCACCGCGGTGCTGGACGCGGCGCGCGCCGCCGAGCGGCTGCCCGAGGCGCAGAACACGGGCGTCACCGCGTCCTCGCCCGTCGCCGTGATGGGCTACTCCCAGGGCGGGCAGGCCACCGGCTGGGCCGCCGAGCTGGCCGGCTCCTACGCCCCCGACCTGAAGATCAAGGGCATCGCCGCCGGAGGCGTGCCCGCCGACCTGCTGACCGGCACGGACGATTCCGGCGGGGCCGATTTCGGACTGGAATTGATGACGGCCATCGGTCATGACGCCGCCTACCCCGAACTGGACCTCGACAAATACCTGAACGACGACGGCCGCGCCCTCGTCGCCAAGCTCCGCGACAGCTGCGTCGTCGAAGCCTCACTCGAGACGATGGGCAAGTCCCTCGAAGACCTGACCGTCAGCGACCCGCTCAAGGCCTCCGACTGGATCGCGCGCCTCAAACAGGACCACCTCGGCGACCACGCTCCCGCCTCGCCGGTGTACCTGTGGCACGGCACCGCCGACCAGATCGTCTCCTACGACATCGGCAAGCAACTGCGCGCCGACTGGTGCTCCCGCGGAGCCAACGTGCAGTGGCGGTCCTACTCCCTCGCCGACCACATGGGCGCCGCCGTCCTCGGCGCCGGAACCGCCCTGGACTGGCTCGCCGCCCGCGTCTCCGGCGAGCCCGCGCAGAGCAACTGCGCCTGAAACCGCTTGTCCGCCCGGCCGGCCCCCGCCCCGGCCGGGCGGCTTGCGGCCCTCACCGAATTCCTTGACCGCCGGCGGACGGGCTGAGCAGGGCGAATGCGCGGTCGAGGAGGGCTGCGCGGTCGGCCGCGCCATCGCTGCGCATCCACTCCCGGTCGGCCGCCTCCAGAGCGGCGGCGGCTGTGCCGGTCAGCAGGTCGGCGGTGAAGGCGTCCAGGCCGGCGCCGGAGTGCTCGCGCAGCGCGGCGGTGATCAGCTCGCGCATCCGGTCGCGTTCGGCGTGCAGCCGGGCGCGGAGGGCGGGCGTCGCCTCGATCAGCCGCAGCGTCCGCAGGCCGGGCTGCGCCGAACGGATCGCCTCCTGCTGCTCGCGCAGCACCGCGCAGAGGCACGCCCACGGCGGCTCGCCCTCGGGACGCGCGCGGATGGCCTCCGCCACCTGCTCGGCGACGTCCTCCGCCTCGCCGAACACGGCGTCCTCCTTGGACGGGAAGTAGCGGAAGAAGCTGCGTTTCGACATTCCCGCCGCCGCCGCGATGTCCTCCACCGTCGTGCGCTCGTAGCCGCGTTCCAGGAACAGCCGGACCGCCAGGTCCGACAGTTCCGCCCGCACGGCGCGCCGCGTCCGCTCGCGCAGCCCCGTCCTCTCGTCACCGCTCACGCATCGAGGATACTTTCCGGCTCCTGGTAGCGTGTGTGTCACCGAGTGACACTCACGGCAGGAGGGGTCATGGAATCGATGAGCGGTAAGACCGTCCTGGTGACCGGCAGCACCGGCGGGATCGGCAAGGAGACCGCGCGGCAGCTCGCGCGGCTCGGCGCACAGGTCGTCCTCGTCGGACGCGACGCCGCGCGGGCCGAGGCCGCCGCCGCCGAGATCGGGGGCGGCGCGACCGCGTGCACGGGCGACCTCACCCGGCTGGACGGCCTGCGCCGGCTGGCCGCCGAGGTCGCCGCCCGCCACGACCGCCTTCACGTGCTCGTCAACAACGCCGGCGGCATGAGCGCACCCCGGACGCTCACTGAGGACGGCGTGGAGAGCACCTTCGCCCTCAACGTCCTGGCGCCCTACGCGTTGACGTTCCTGCTGCTGCCGCAATTGCGCGCCGCGGGCGGCGCACGCGTCGTCAACCTCACCGGCGGAATTCCGGGAAAACCGCTGGACCTCGGCAACCTACAGGGCGAGAAGACCTATCTGGGATGGACCTTCTCGCAGTACAACCACGCCAAGACCGCTTTGATGGCCCTCAGCCGGAGGCTCGCCGAACGTCTGGCCGGGGACGGTGTCACCGTCAACGTCGCCTATCCCGGCCACGCCTACACGCCGGGAAACCGCGCCATGTCATCCGCGGCGTTCCCTTACCTCTACCGGCCGCTGGTTCCGCTCATTCACTTCTTCGGCCCCCGCCTGATGAACGACATGGCGAAGGCGGCGCATTCGAGCGTCCAGTTAGCCGCGAGTCCCGAATTCGAGGGCGTCACCGGGATCTACGTCAACGGCCGGCTGCGGCACGTCCCGTGGCCGGCCGGGGCGCGCGACGACGAGGCGGGCGAGGCGGTCCAGCGGTTGTGCGAGCGGCTTTGCGGGGCCGGGTCAGAGGGGTGGTTCGAGGGCTGACCAGGGGCGTTCGGCTTCGAGTTGGGCGGCGAGGGCGAGGAGGATGCCTTCGCCGCCGAGCGGGCCGACGAACTGGACGCCGAGGGGCAGGCCGTCGGGCGTGTGGTAGGTGGGGACGCTCATCGCCGGACGTCCGGTGATGTTGGCGAGCTGCGTGTAGGGGACCGGCGCGAGATTGGCTATGACGGTGTCCCGCCATTGTTTCGTCCGGGTCAGCAGGCCGGCCAGGCCGAGGGTGAGGGCGGCCTTTCCGATGGCGCGCAGCGGGGCGGGCGTGTCGAGTTCGCCGATGCGGAGCGGCGGTCTCGCGAGCGTGGGGGTGAGCAGGAGGTCGTAGCGGGAGTGGAATTCCGCGAGCCCGCGGCTGTAGGTGTTCCAGCGTTCGTGCCCCGCGAAATACGCGGGGGCCGACAGGACGCGTCCGGCCGCGGCGACGAGGTGGGTGTCCAGTTCGAAGGCGCTGCGGGAGGCGCCGGTGGCGCGGCGGATCTCGTCGACCGTATAGGCGAGCTGCGTCGACCACATCGCGAGGAAGTCGAAGGCGAGGCTGCGCTCGTCGATGCCGGTCCGCGCGGGTTCGACGTCGTGGCCCAGCGACTCCAGGAGCCTGGCAGCGTCCTCGACGGCGGCGACGGCCTCCGGGTGGACGTCGGTGCCGAGCGGGGAGGCGGTGGAGAAGCCGATGCGCAGCCGCTCGGGCGCCCGCCGCGCCAGCTCGGCGTAGGGGAGGTCGGGCTTGGCGGGCAGGTAGGGGCCGCCGGGGTCGGCGGACGCGGTGAGCACGTCGAGCATCGCGGCGCTGTCGCGGACCGTCCGCGAGACGACGCCGTCGACGGCCGCGCCGTGCAGGTGCTCGGCGTAGAGCGGCCCGGCGGGGACCAGGCCCCGGCCCGGTTTGAGGCCGAACAGCCCGCAGCAGGCCGCCGGGATGCGGATCGAGCCGCCGCCGTCGTTGGCCCCGGCGACCGGGACGATCCCGGCCGCGACCGCGGCGGCCGACCCGCCGGACGAGCCGCCGGGCGTGCGGGCGAGGTCCCACGGGTTGCGGGTCGGGCCGCCGGCCTCCGGTTCGGTGATGGCCTTGGCGCCGAACTCGGGGGTGTTGGTCTTGCCGAAGATCACCAGGCCCGCGTCCAGCCAGCGGCGGACCACCTCGGCGTGCTCGGCGGCGGCGACGCCGCGCAGTGCCCGGTTGCCGCTGCCGGTCGGCAGCCCGGCGTAGTCCTGGGACAGGTCCTTGATCAGGAACGGCACGCCGCCGAACGGCCCGGACGGCGGCTCGGCGGCGCGGGCCCGCGCCTGGTCGTGCATCGGCGCGACGATGGCGTTGATCTTCGGGTTCACGGCCTCGGCGCGCGCGATCGCGGCGTCCAGGAGCTCGGCCGGGGTCGTCTCGCCGGCGGTGACGAGCGCGGCCAGCCCGACCGCGTCGCGGGCCCGGTACTCGGCGTACTCCACGGCACCCCTCCGTCAACCAGAAGCCGTAGCTTGCGTGCCAGGGACACTACATCCGGGTAGCGACCGACCCGCGGAGCGGCCGCCGGGGAGCGCGGCACGATGCCTGTCAGTGCCACGCCCTTGATGTCGCCGCGGGCAGCTCCAGCCTCAGCTCCGGGGGGTATCGGATTCCTTTCGGTCAGGGCCGCCGGTAGGTCAGGTGGGTGACGAGCTCGTTGGACGACGCGCCGGCGGGCCGCAGGTCCAGGCCGGCCAGGCCCGCGAACAGCCGCTCGCCCGCGCCGAGGACGGTCGGGGCGATGTGCAGGCGCAGCTCGTCGATCAGGCCGGCGCCCAGGTACTGGTTCACCGTGGCGGCGCCGCCCGCGATCGCGACGTCGGCGTCGCCGGCGGCCTCGCGCGCCCGGGCCATGGCGGACTCGATGCCGTCGGTGACGAAGTGGAACGTCGTGCCGCCCCGCATCTCGACGGGCTCGCGCGGGTGGTGGGTGAGGACGAACACCGGCGCGTGGTACGGGGGCTCGTCGCCCCACCAGCCGGTCCAGTCCAGGTCCCAGTCGCCGCGTCCCGGGGTGAACATGTTGCGGCCCATGATGAAGGCGCCCGCGGCCGTGATGGCCTCCAGCTCCTTGGCGTTGGCCTCCGGCTGCTCGAACATCCAGCGGTGCAGCCGGTGTTCGCCGCCCTCGCCGATCGGGTTCTCCAGGCTCTGGTTCGGGCCGGCGACGAAACCGTCCAGCGACACCCCGAGGTCGCAGGTGACGTTGCTCATGGGGTCCTCCCTCGGTGCACGGCGCCCCGGCGGCGCCTCTCACCCGTTTGGTCGGTGCCCCGGACCGGTCCTCGACATCCCCGCGGAGAAAAGTTTGGGGAATTACTGGGCGGTGAGCGGCTGGGCGATGTCCTCCAGGCCCTTGCGCTCGGCCTTGACGCCGATGACCGCCTCGACCAGCCCTGCCGCGATCATCAGCACGGCGCCGATGACGAAGGCGATCGCGGTGTCGCGGGGCACGCCGGTGGCGGTGAGCTTGGAGAAGACGAGCGGCCCGGAGATGCCGCCGGCCGCCGTGCCGATCGCGTAGAAGAACGCGATGGCGAGGGCCCGGGTCTCCATCGGGAAGACCTCGCTGACGGTCAGGTACGCCGAGCTGGCCCCGGCGGAGGCGAAGAACAGCACCACGCACCAGCAGGCCGTCAGCGTGGTGGCGGTCAGGTGCCCCTGGTCGAACAGGTACGCGGTGCCGAGCAGCAGCACGCCCGACAGCAGGTACGTCCCGCTGATCATCGGCTTGCGGCCCCAGCTGTCGAACAGCGGCGCGAGCAGCAGCGGGCCGAGGAAGTTCCCGGCCGCGATGACCGCGTAGTAGTACCCGGTGTCGGTGTCGATGTGGAAGAACGTGTTGAGGATGTCCGCGAACCCGAACGTGATCGCGTTGTAGAGGAACGCCTGCCCGATGAACAGCGCGAACCCGAGGACCGCCCGCTTCGGGTACTGCTGCCACAGCGACCTGGCGATCAGCGCGAAGCCCAGGCTGCGGCGCTGGTGGATGCGGATGGAGCGGCCGGGCTCGGGGAGCCGGTCGCCGGTCTCGTCCTCGACGGTCTCCTCGACGTCGCCGACCAGCTTCTCGGCCTGCCGCGTCCGCCCGTGGATGATCAGCCAGCGCGGGCTCTCCGGGACGTGCCGCCGGACGAGCAGCACCACCAGCCCGAGGACGACGCCGAGCGCGAACGCCAGCCGCCAGCCGACGCCCACCGCGAACTGGCCGAGGATCGGGATGGTCAGCAGCGCGCCGGCGGCGGCGCCGAGCCAGTAGCTGCCGTTGATGACGATGTCGATCCGGCCGCGGTGCTTGCTCGGGATCAGCTCGTCGATGGCGGAGTTGATCGCCGCGTACTCGCCGCCGATGCCGAACCCGGTGATGAACCGGCACAGGAAGAACCACCACGCCGTCCACGACAGCGCGGTCAACGCGGTGCCCGCCAGGTACACCACCAGCGTGATCATGAACAGCTTCTTGCGGCCGAACCGGTCGGTCAGCCAGCCGAAGAACAGCGCGCCGAGGCACGCGCCGGTCACGTAGATCGCGGCACCGAACCCCGACACCTGGCCGGAGGTGATGTCCACGCCGCTGCCCGGCTTCGCCAGCTGCGGGGCGAGGTTGCCGACGATCGTGACCTCGAGGCCGTCCAGGATCCAGACGGTGCCGAGCCCGATGACGATCATCCAGTGCCAGCGGCACCAGGGCAGCCGGTCCAGCCGTGCCGGGATCTTCGTGTCGACGACGCCCTGTTCCGTGCTCTCCGCTGTCACGGGGACTGCGATTGCCCAATGCGCGTCGATCAAACTCGGCATCGCTCAACTCGCGGGGAAGCGCCAGGTCATCCCGCGTCTTCCGCTTCCGCGGCGTCGCCGGGGCCGTGCAGGTCGACGAGGTCCACGTGCTCGGCGACCTCCTCGATGTCGCGGCAGTAGGCGACCAGGCTGCCGTCCCGGGTGAGCAGGAACCAGGCCTGCCCGGGCGCCGCGTCCCGGTGGTGCGCCCGGACGAACGCCATGTCCGCCTCGCCTAGCCGGACGGCCTCCACCCGCAGCCCGCCGGGCCCCAGGAGGTAGCGCGGTTCCACCATGACCGCAGTGTGCACCCGCAACCCCGCGCGATCCACCCGTTGGTCGCCGGAGCAACGGCGGGCGGCCGGTGGTTTCGCCGATGGCGGGACGCGGCGGCGGCCGTACCTTCGGGCCGCACGCGATTTCAATTCCAATTCGCGTCGAGCCCAGAATGGGGTGATCGCAGTGCGCCGAAGATTCCGCTCAATGATCTTTGTGCTGGCCGCCTTCGCGCTGGCCCTCGCATGGACGGGGAACGCCGCCAATGCCGCGGCGAAGCCGGCGGCGGCCGCGCCCGCCACGCAGACGATGACGGTGAAGTACGGCCCGTGGACGATCCCGGGCGGCACCATGGACCGTCCCGGAGAGCTGCCGAACGTGGTGTCGGCGGCACCGAAGCCCTGCTCCACCTGCGACATCGTCGGCGAGAAGCCGGACCTGGTGTACGCCGACGGCAGCACCGCCGACATGAACAGCGGCCCGATGCTGCACCACTTCGTCATCTCGAACCTGGCGGCGCGCGACACCGTCTGCCCGCTGTCGCCCGATCGGATATGGGCGTCCGGCGACGAGCGCACCGAAAAGAACATGCCCGACGGTTACGGCGTGCCGGTGAAAAGCTATGACCGCTGGGCCATGCTCACCGACCTGATGAATTACTCGTCGACGCCGAAGACGGTCTACATATCCATCACCTACACCATTGCCGGTGCGGGGACGACCACTCCGGTGCGGTCGCTGTGGCTGGACGCGGGCGGCTGCCTCACCTCCGACTACAGCGTCCCGGCCGGGCCGAGCACCCACACCTGGAGCTGGACGTCCACGGTCGGCGGGCGCATCGTGTTCGCCAACGGCCACCAGCACGCCGGCGGCGTCCACGTGAAGGCCGCCGACGACACGACCGGCGCGCTCGTCTGCGACTCGCCCGCCACCTACGACACGATGGGCGGAATGCGGACGATCGTGAAGATGGGCACCTGCGCCGGTGACCCGCTCGCGACGATCAGGCACGGCGACCGGCTGACCGTCTCCAGCTACTACGACTCGCCCACCGCGAAGAACGACGTCATGGGCATCGTGCACGCCTACATCGCGGAGGGGTGAGCGGTGGCCCGCATGCGAATCGGCGGGAAGGCGCCGGCCCTCGCGACGGCCGGCGTCCTCGCCGCCGCGCTCCTGTCGCTGCCGGCCGCCTCGGCCGCCGCGCCGTCCGGCGCCGTCCCGTACGTGCCCGGGTGGACGGCCGCGGGGCAGAACCTGTCCAACACCCGGTACGCCGCGACCGAGACGGTCATCTCGCCCGGCAACGCGGGACGGCTCAAGCCGCGCTGGACCGCGACCCTGGGCGGCAACGTGTCCGCCACCCCGACGGTGTCGCTGGGCACCGTCTACGTCCCCGACTACGGCGGCGGCCTGTCGGCGGTGGACGCGCTCACCGGCGCCGTCCGCTGGCAGCATCCGATCTCCTACTACAGCGGCGTGTCCGGGGACGTGTCCCGGACGAGCCCGGCCGTCGCCGGGACGGAACTGGTCTTCGGCGACGGGGTGTCCAGCGTGCCGGGTGACAGCGGCGCCCGCGTCATGGCGGCCGACCGGGTGACCGGCGCGAAGCGCTGGAGCACCCTGATCGACGCCGACCCGGCCGCGATGGTGACGACGTCGCCCGTGGTGGACGGCAACACCGTCTACGTCGGGACGGCGAGCCGCGTCGAGTTCGGCGACGAGAATCCGGTGCGGTTCCGCGGCAGCGTCGTGGCGCTGGACGCGACGACCGGCGCGGTCCGCTGGCGGCGGTACATGGCGCCCGAGGGATACACCGGCAACTCGGTGTGGGGCAGCTCGTTCGTCGTCGACCACACCACCGGGCGGCTGTTCGTCACGACCGGCAACAACTACACCGTTCCCGACGGAATCTGCACACGTCCCGGCGAAGAGGACTGCCAGCAGGGCCCGGACGACAACTACACCGACGCGGTCGTCGCCCTCGACCTGCGGACCGGCGCCGTCGGCTGGTCGTTCAAGACGCTGACCGCCGACGTCGGAACCGAGGACTGCGAGACCTGCGGCCCCGACTTCGACTTCGGGTCCGCGCCGAACCTGTACCAGGTCGCCGACGGCGGCCACCTGCGCAGCATCCTCGGCGTCGGCCAGAAGAGCGGCATCTACTATGCGCTGGACCCGGCGACCGGAAAGGAGATCTGGCACACCCGGGTCGGGCCCGGCAGCGACCTCGGCGGCATGGAATGGGGCTCGGCGACCGACGGCAAGCGCGTCTACGTCGGCATCGGCAACGCCGAGCACGAGGAGTACGACATCGTCGGCGCCGACGGGACGAAGACGACCGTCGACGGCGGCTCGTGGGCGGCGCTGGACGCGGCCACCGGGAAGATCCTCTGGCAGGTCGGCGACCCCTACGGCACCCTCGACATCGGGTTCCTCAGCGCCGCCAACGGCGTCGTCTACGCCGGCGGCATCAACGGCGCGGCCGACACCATGTTCGCGCTGAACGCCGCCAACGGGAACGTCCTGTGGCGGTACAACAGCGGCGGCTCCGTGATCGGCGGCGCGGCCGTCGTCGCGGGGACCGTCTACTGGGGCTCCGGGTACTGGTTCGGGCTCTGCTCCGACGGCACCTACAAGTGCGCGCAGAACAACAAGCTGTACGCGTTCTCCCCCTCCTGACCCGGCCTACCATGAGGTTCGAGCGAACCCATGGGACCGGACGGAGCCCTGGAGGACGGTGAGACGGCTGAGACGGGCACAGCGGCGTTCCCCTCCCGGAACGCCGCTGCGCCTGTTGCTGCTGCTCTCCGGCCTGATGGCCATGCACGGCCTCCAGGCGGCCCCCGGCCCGATGGAGATGTCTGCCGCCCCGCTGGCGAGTGTCGCCGACGCCACGCATCATCACGTGGTGGTCGGTGACCCGCCGAGCGACCACCATCCGGACCATCCGAGCGGGCAGATGTGCCTGGGAATGCTCCTGCTCTCCCTGCTCGGCGCACTGCTGTTCGGCCTCTTTCGGCTGATGCGGGTGGACGTGACGGTGCGTCGGGCCGTCCGGACGCCCGCGCGGCGCGGCGGACGCTCCCCGCCCGGCCCGTCCCTCCACCGGTTGAGCGTGCTTCGGCTGTGACAGGCCGTCGGCGCGCCGCTTCGGCGCGCCAGACGACCGTCCACGAACCCAGCACACGGAAGGCTCAACCCAGTGAAACGCGCAATCGCGCTCGTCGCCGCCCCCGCCCTGGCCTTCGCCCTCGCGGCCTGCGGCGACTCCGGCGACGACGGCGGCTCCGAGCCGTCGCTGTCGGCGTCCGGGTCCGCTGCCGGCATGGTGACGCCGGGGTCGCACAACGACCAGGACGTCATGTTCGCGCAGATGATGATCCCGCATCACCGGCAGGCCGTGGAGATGGCCCGGCTCGCGCCGTCCCGCGCCTCGTCCGCGCAGGTCAAGAAGCTCGCCGCGGGCATCGAGAAGGCCCAGGCACCGGAGATCCAGAAGATGACCGGCTGGCTCAAGGCGTGGGGCGCGCCCGCCGCGATGTCGGGGATGCACCATGACATGCCCGGCATCATGAGCGAGAAGGACATGGCCTCGCTTAAAGACCTCAAGGGCAAGGCCTTTGACAGGGCATTCCTCCAGATGATGATCAAGCATCACGAGGGTGCCGTGTCGATGGCGAACGACGAGAAGGCGTCAGGCCTGAACTTCGACGCCAAGGACCTGGCCCTGAGGATCGTCATGTCGCAGTCGGCTGAGATCGCCAAGATGCGCGACCTGCTGAAGTGACGCGGACGGGCCCGGCGGGTGGCCGCCGGGCCCGTCTCGGGCGTCAGCGGCTCTGGAGGGAGCGGGCGTTGTCGCCGAAGGTCCAGCCCTTCGAGCCGTCCCAGTTGATGGACCAGGTCATCAGGCCCTTGAGGGCGCCGTTGAACTGGTTCCAGGCCTGGCCGACCAGGCTCGGCGCCATGTAGCCGCCGCCCGCGCCCGGCTGCGCGGGCAGGCCGGGGACCTGCTTGTCGTACGGCACCCGGATGGTGGTGCCCTGGACGGTCAGGCCGTTGTTCAGGCACTCGGTCTGCTTGACGAAGCCCTCGACCGTCCCGGCGGAGTAGGAGTCGCCGGAGCAGCCGTACATGCTGCCGTTGTAGTACTGCATGTTGAGCCACCAGAGGCGGCCGTCGTCCGCGTACTTCTTGATGATCGGCAGGTAGGCGCCCCAGATGGAGCCGTAGGTGACGCTGCCGCCGGTGACGTACGCGGTCTCCGGCGCCATCGTGAGGCCGAAGCCGGACGGCATCTGCGCGAGCACGCCGTCGATGATGCGGACCAGGTTGGCCTGCGACGTGGAGAGCTGGGTGATGCTGCCGCCGCCGGTCAGGCCCGTCTCGATGTCGATGTCGATGCCGTCGAAGTTGTACTTCTTCAGGATCGGCACGACCGTCTCGACGAACCGGTCCGCGACGCTGCTGGAGCCGAGGTCGATGCCTGCGGCGGCGCCGCCGATCGACATGAGGATCGTGGCGCCGGCGGCCTTCGCCGCGCACATCTCGGCGGGGGTGGCGACCTTGACGGTCGAGTCCATGCCGTCCTCCCACAGCACCGTGCCGTCGGAGCGGATGACGGGGAACGCCGCGTTGATCACGTTGTAGCCGTGCTGCTTGATCACCGGGTCGTCGATCGGGGTCCAGCCGAACGGCGGGTGGACGCCGTTGGACGATCCGTCCCAGTTCTCCCAGTAGCCCTGCAGGACCTTGCCGGCGGGCCTGGACTTCACCGGGCAGGTGTCGCTCGTGGCGGACGGGGCGGGTTGCGCGTAGGACGGCGCGGACAGCGCGACCAGCGACAGGACGACCGCCGCGGCGGCCGTCGGCCATCGCTTGTGCTTGTACTGCATGGGACGACTCCTCGGTAAAGCGGGACACAGAGGAGCCGGTGTCAGAGCCGAACCGTCCCGCGGACGGGACCCTCCCAAGTCGAGGCGCAAACGACCGGCACGGACGCCATGGGAAGGGTAACCCGGCGGGGCCGGGCCGTGAAGGCCCCCGCTACGAGGGCGCCGCCGAGGCGAGGGAGCGCTGCATCAGGGTGGTGGCGATCCAGCGCCCGTGCTTGTAGCCGACGTCGTCCAGCCGGCCCGCCTCGACGAACCCGAAACGGCGGTGGAGGGCCTGCGACCCGGTCTCGCCGGTGTCGGCGATGACCGCGATCATCTGCCGCATGCCCGCCTTCGCCGATCCGTCCACCAGCGCGCGGAGCAGCGCCGTCCCGAGCCCCTTGCCGGTGTGCTCCGGGGCCAGGTAGATCGTGTCCTCGACGGTGTAGCGGTAGGCCGGTTTCGGGCGCCAGGGGCCCGCGTACGCGTACCCGGCGACCTCGCCGTCCGCTTCGGCCACCAGGAACGGAAGGCCGCGTTCCGTAAGGTCGTCGAGCCGCTGCCGCCATTCCGCGACGGTCTGCGGCGTCTCCGCGAACGTCGCCACGGTGTTCAGCACGTAATGCGCGCCGATCCCGGTCACGGTCTCCAGGTCTTCCGGCCGTGCCGCCCGGACCACTGCCATGCGTCCGCCTCCCAGAACTTCGTGATCATCATCTCACGGGGGCTGGGGACGGGCCGTTCGCGGGGGTATGGATGGAAGTGACCGTTCATGGCGATGGCCGCGCGGCGGTGACGTGGGGCGCGGCCTCGGGGGAGGAGCGACGGAATGAGGCTCACGAAGTTCATGGCGCTGGTTTCGCTGGACGAGCAGTGCGCGGAGGTGATCGGGACCGGCCTTCCCGCCCAGAACTGCCCGTTCACGCTGCGGGAGAAGGGCGCGGCGCCGAAGCCGAGCGCGTTCCACAAGGTGGTCGTGACGACCGACGACGGGGAGCCGCTGCGGCCGGGCGACGTCGACCACATCGTGACGATGACGCTGCTGACCGAGCAGGCCGGGAAGGACGCGTTCGCGGCGGGCTGCCGGTTCGACCTGTGGCACGGGACGAAGGTGGGGCACGGGCTGGTGTCCCGGCGCGTGGTGATCTAGCGGTCAGGCGGCGGGGAAACGCCGTTCGGACTCCATGGCGGACGCGACGTCCGCCGGGTAGTCGCGGCGTGCCCGCAGCAGGAGCAGGCCGTTGACCAGCAGCGGGATGAGCGCGAGCAGGAACACGCGGTCGAGGCCGGTGCCGGACTGGTCGCCGTCCCCGAACAGGCCCGACAGCCAGCCGAACAGGACGGGCGCGATCGCCTCGCCCGCCATGCGCAGGATCGTGCGGATGCTCTCGGCGCGCCCCCACAGGCGGAAGTGGACGACGTCGAGGCGGACGGCGTCCAGCGGCGGGTTGGCACCGGCCAGCGCGGCGGCGGCGAGGAAGAACAGCGGCATCGCGATCCACGCCGAGCGGGTCAGCAGGCCGGGCAGGAACAGCAGCGCGGACGCCGTGTAGGCGACGCTCGGGACCAGCACGCGGGCGGCGATCCGGCCCCGCCGGACGAGGCGGTCGGCGACGCGTCCGGAGGTCAGGACGCCCACCAGGGCGCCGAGGCCGATGACCAGGACGAGCAGGCTCAGCTCGGCGCGTCCGACGCCGTAGCGGTGCTGGACGAAGACCATCGCGAACGTGCGCAGCCCGGCGAAGAAGAAGTAGCCGATGGCCGAGGCGAGGATGATGATCACGTTGGTCCGGATGCGCAGCACGTGCCGGGCGGCCTGCGGCAGCGTCATCCGGGCCGGGTCGGCCGCCAGCACGTTCTCCGGGCGGGGCTCGACGTCCGATTCCTCCACCGCCTGCTGGGCGGCCTCCGTGTCGCCGCGCGGGCTCCCGGCGGGGCGGCCCTGCACGCCGCGGCCGGGCTCGGGCAGCAGCCGCCAGACGGCCAGGGCCAGCGCGACGCCGAGGACGGCGACGAACCAGAACGAGAACCGCCAGCTCAGCGCGGCGGCGACGTTGCCGCCGACGACCAGGCCGAACCCGGCGCCGACCAGCTCGCCGGCGAGGATCCGCCCGTAGACGCCGGCCCGCTCCTGGTGCGGGAACAGGTCGCCGGTCAGGGACGCGACGGTCGGGCCGGCGGTCGCGGTGACGGCGCCGAGCGCGACCCGCGACGTCAGCAGCCAGTCGTAGGAGGTGGCGAGGCCGCCGACGACCATGGCGGCGCTCCACAGCATGATGCTGCCGGCGAGCAGCGGGACGCGCGGCACGCGGTCGGTCAGCATGCCGACCGGGACGGTGGCGACGGCGCCGACCAGCGAGGGCGCCGCCGTCAGCACGCCGACCTCGGTGTTGTTGATGTGCAGGGAGCGCCGCAACTCCTCGACGATCGCGCCGATGACCCCGGAGTCGGCGGTGTTGAGGGCGAGGACGCAGGCCAGCAGCAGCACGACGCGGGCCTGGCGGGGCCCGCCGAGCCGGCGTGTGAGGGCGTGGACCGCCCGTCCCCACATCCGCGGGGCCTGCGCCGTGATCACAACTACACGTAGTGCCCGGCGACGCGTGAGGTATGTGGCGGCGGTGGGCCGGCCGGGACCCTGGTGAACGCGGGCCCCGGCCGGCCTCCCCCCGCGATCGGTCAGAAGTAGTGGCCCTGGTCGAGGTCTTCGATCAGGGCCGGGTGGACGGGCTCCCAGCCGAGGAGCCGGCGGGTCTCGTCGTTCGGCATCGTGATGTCGTACGTGACGAACGGGAAGCCCTTGAAGTGGTCGGCGGCCTGCTCGGCGGGGATGCTGACGGCCGGGACGTCCAGGTGGCGTCCGATGGCCTCGGCGATCTCGCGGACCGGGATGCCCGGTTCGGCCGCCGCGTACAGCTGCGCGCCGGCCGGCGCCTTCTCCAGCGCCAGCCGGTAGAGGCGGGCGAGGTCGAGGGTGTGGACGGCGGGCCAGTGGTTGGCGCCGTCGCCGACGTAGCCGGACACGCCGGTGTCGCGGGCGAACCCGATCATCCGGGGGATGAAGCCGTGCCGGTCCTTGTCGCTGTGCGTGACCGGCGGGATCCCGACGAGCATGGACCGGACGCCGCGGTCGGCGAGCGCGGCGACCGCGCGGGCGCCGGCGGAGCGCGGGTTGCCGTTGATCGTCGCGTCGGTGGCCGCGTCGCCGGTGGGCTTGAAGCCGACGCCCATGAGGGTCTTGCCCGTGCCGGTCAGCGCTTCGCCGAGCGCCTGGACGACGGTGTGGTCGGCGGCGGCCGCGCGCGCGAAGGCCACCGGGGCGACGCTGGCGTGGTCGAACGCGAGGTGGACGACCGCGTCGGCGGCCGCGGCCGCTTCGCGCAGCCCGTCCAGGTCGTCGAGGTCGCCGCGGCGCACCTGGGCGCCGAGGGCCTGGACGGCGGCGGCCGACGCGTCGGAGCGGGCCAGGCCGGTGACCTCGTGCCCGGCCTGGAGCAGTTCGGGCACGACGGCGGATCCGATGTGGCCGCTCGCACCGGTGACGAAGACGCGCATGAGGGACTCCCTGGCAGTGATGTGACTTGGTAACGTCACCGTACCAGGCGTGACGGTACCAAGTAACATCACCTATGCTGTCCGCCATGGCCCGATGGGAACCGAACGCGCGGGAGCGGCTGGTGCGCGCCGCCATCGACCTGTTCGCCGAGCAGGGCTACGACGCCACCACCGTCAACGGCATCGCCGAGCGCACCGGGCTGACCAAGACCACCTTCTTCCGGCACTTTCCCGACAAGCGGGAGGTGCTCTTCGCCGGTCAGGAGCTGCACAGCCGGATCCTCGGCGAGGCGGTGGCCGCGGCGCCCGGCACGGCCACGCCGCTACAGGCGGTCGCCGCGGCCCTCGACGCCCTCGCGGCCACGTTCACGGACGGCCAGCGCGACTTCGCCACCCGGCTCCTCGCCGTCATCGCCGCCAACGACGAACTGCGGGAGCGCGCCGCGTTCAAGCACGCCCAGCTCGCCGCGGCCATGGCCGGCGCGCTCCGCGAGCGCGGCACGCCCGACCCGGCCGCGGGCCTCGCCGCCGAGCTCGGCGTCCGCGCCTTCGACGACGCCTTCGCCCGCTGGTCCGACCCGTCCGGCGAGCGGACGCTCACCGACCTCGCGCGCGAGGCGCTCGAAGAACTGCGGACCGCGCTGGCCGCCCTCGGCTAGGTGCCCGGCTTGGACATCAGCGCGTGCATCTTCGCCTTGACCGGCTCCGGCATCGCCCTGGACGCCGTCGTCTGCACCTTGTTGCGCGCCGAGCCCGTGACGACGTGGTCCTTGCCGGCCATGAGGGCCGCGTAGGCCTGCCGCGCCACGTCCGCCGGGTCGTCCTTGCCGGACTTGCCGAGCCGCGTGTCGAGCACCCCGGCGCGCTCGAAGAACCGGGTGTCGGTGGGGCCGGGCAGCAGCGCCGTCACGGTGACGCCGGTGCCCTGCAGCTCGTGCCGCAGCGCCTCCGCGAACGAGTACAGGAACGCCTTGGACGCCGCGTACGTCGCCAGGTACGGCCCCGGCGACGTCGCGGCGATCGACGAGGTGAACAGCACCCGCCCCGCACCCCGCCGGACCATGCCGTTCAGCACCAGCTTCGCCAGGTGGACGGCCGACCGGACGTTCAGGTCGACGAGGTTCAGCTCGTCGGCGAGCGCGTTGTCCCGGGCGAAGTCGCCGCCGACGCCGACCCCCGCGTTGATCGCCACGGCGTCCAGCGGGCGCGTGCCCACCGCCGCGTACAGCTCCTCGACCCCGTGCGGCCGGGCCAGGTCGACCCGGACGGGCGTCGCGTCGCCGACGGCCTGCGCCGCCGCGGTGATCTCCGCGTCCTCCGCCGCCATGATGACGTGGAAGCCGTGCCGCGCGAACTCGTCCGCGAGCGCGCGCCCGATGCCGGTGGAGGCGCCGGTGACCAGCGCCAGCCGCGTCGAGTCGGTCATGGCCGTCCCTCCCGGAATGTCAGTCCTGACCCCGGCCGGTGATCTTGTCGCGGACCTTGTCGGCCGCCGCCACGGCGGGGCCCGCCGCCTTGAGGATGCCGGGCTTCGGCGGGGTGTTCGGGTGCGGGCGCGTCGGCGCCAGCTTCTTGCCCTGCTCCAGCTTCTCGCCGAGCTTCTCCGCCCGCTCGTCGGTGATGACCCTGCGCAGCGCCGGCCACACCTCGTTCTCCTCGAAGGCGATGTGCGCGCGGCCGTCGGTGATGAAGTTCGCGAGCAGCTCCTCGAACTTCGCCTCGCCCGCGTCCAGCCCGATCAGGTCGTTGAGCACCTTCTTCGCCGCCTGCTCCTGCTCGATGGCGTGGTCGGCGAGCCGGTCGCCGTCCGTCACCAGCTCGCGGACCGCCGGCCAGAAGTACTCCTCCTCGACCGCCTCGTGCTTGGACTCCTCGATGATGAGCTGCTCCACCATGTTCTTGCGCAGCCGGAGCGCGTCCTCACCGTGGACGGACGCACTGGACGCGCCCGCCGAGCCGGCCTCCAGCTCGGTGAGCATCTGCTTGACCTCGGTGTGGTCGTTCGCCAGCACCGTGAAGACGTCGGTCATCGCTTCCTCCTCGAAACCCGTGTCAGGGTGTCCCCTGCCCCCACGTCCAAGGCCAAACGCGGTGGTACGTTCCGGTCCGTGGAGCTCTCCTATGTCGTCACCGGCGCCGCCCGCGGCATCGGCCGGGCCATCGCCGAGCGCCTCCTCGCCGACGGCGGGCACGTCGTGGCGGCCGACCTGGACCCGTCCGCCCTGGACTGGGCCACCGGCCCGCGCGTCACGGTGGTCGCCGGCGACATGCGCGACGAGGCCGTCGCGGCGCGGGCGGCGGACGCCGCGCAGGCGATGGGCACCCTCAAGGGCTGGGTCAACAACGCCGCCGTCTTCCGCACCGCCGCCGTGGACGTCCCGGGCCCGCGCGAGGTGCTCGACCTGGTGGCACTGAACTTCGACCCGGCCGTCGTGGGATCGCTGACCGCGATCCGCCGGTTCCTGGACGCCGGCACGGGCGGCGCGATCGTGAACGTCTCGTCCCACCAGGCCGCGCGGCCCGTCCGCGGCTCGCTCACCTACGCGACGGCGAAGGCGGCCGTCGAGGGCTTCAGCCGCGCCCTCGCCGTGGACTACGGCCCGCGCGGCGTCCGGGTGAACGTCGTCGCGCTGGGCTCGATCACCACCGCCCGCTACGAGGCGTACCTCGCCGCGCAGGACCCGGCGTCCGCCGCGCGGATCGAGGACGAGATGCGCGCCCTCCACCCGCTCGGCCGCGTCGGCCGCCCCGACGAGGTCGCTGCGACCGTCCGCCACCTGCTGTCGGACGAGGCGAGCTTCATCAACGGCGCGATCGTCCCCGTGGACGGCGGTCGCGCCGCCCAAGGCCAAGACCCCGAACAAGCCTGACCCAGAACCCGCTGCTCACGACTTAGCCGGACGGCTGCTCAACGCGTTGTGCGTTAGCAGGAGGTGGTGGCCGCTTGTAGGTCGCGGAGGGTTCGCCGGGCGAGTTCGCCGAAGTCGTCGTCGTTGGCCGTGTCGCTCCAGCGTTCGAAGGCGATCTTCATGGCGAGCGCGCCCAGTTGCGCGGCCACGCGCGAGGTCAGGTCGGGAACGCCGCGCCGTTTGAGCGCGCCGGCCATCGCGGCGGTGAGGGCGAGTCCCTTCAGCGCCTCGCGTTCCTGCAGCTCCCGGTGGGTGGCGATCACCGCCCCCCTGCGGGCGGTGAACTCGCGGCGGGCGGGGGTGAAGGCTTCGCGCCCGACCGCGTCCAGGGCGTTCGCCACCGCTTCGAGCGGGGTGGCGGCCGCCGGTGCCGCGGCGATCCCGTCGGCGAGGAGTCCGGTCATCGTGTCCCCGCCGAAGAGGACTTCCCGCTTGTCGGGGAAGTGCCGGAAGAAGGTGCTCTTCGTCAGGCCGGCGCGCCGCGCGATGTCGATCACCGTCGTGTTCTCGTAGCCCCGCTCCGCGAAGAGGTCGAGGGCGGCGGCGACGAGTCGCTGCGACGCGTTGGGCTGCCAGCGGGCCATGGGGACAGTGTACGGCACTTGGTCCCATCACTCGTGTACAGTGATAGGACCAAGTCCCATCACCGTGCCGCAGGAGGTCCGCCATGAGCCGAGCCGTCATCCATGAGACGTTCGGAGGTCCCGAGGTACTGGAGTTGCGAGACGTCCCGGAGCCGCACGCCGGCCCCGGCGAGGTCCGCGTCCGCGTGACGGCCGTCGGGCTGAACCCGATGGACTGGGGCATCGCCGCGCGGCCCGAGGTGGCGGCACGGTTCGGCATCACCGTGCCGGCCGGCTTCGGATCCGACTTCGCCGGCGTCGTCGACGAGGTCGGCGCCGGTGCCACTGGTTTCGCCGTCGGCGACCGCGTCCATGGCGGCACGCTGGGGAGGGCCGCCGCCGAACACCTGGTGCTCAAGGCGCCCACGGAGGGGCCCGAAATGCTCTTTCACACGCCGGACGGCGTCAGCGACGAGGTGGCGAGCACGCTTCCGGTGGCCGGCCTGAGCGCCGCCGCCGCTCTGGCGGCGATCGACCTGCGGTCCGGCGACACCGTCCTGATCGGCGGCGCCGCCGGCGGCGTGGGCGTGTTCGCCGTCCAGCTCGCGAAGCTCGCCGGCGCCACCGTGATCGGGACCGCCTCGGAGGGCACCTTCGAGTTCCTGCGGGAGTTGGGCGCCGAGCCCGTGGCCTACGGCGCCGGGCTGGCCGACCGGGTTCGGGCCCTGGCCCCCGATGGCGTGACCGCGGCGACCGACCTGTTCGGCACCGAGACGGCCGAGACCGCGCTCGCGCTCGGCGTCCCGCCCGAGCGGATCTCCACGATCGCCGCGGGGCCCACCCCTCCCGGCGGCGTGCGCCCGACCGGCGGCTTCGACGCGCGACCGGACGCCCTGGAGCGGATCGCCGACGCGATC
The DNA here is from genome assembly GCF_039529375.1 of Actinomadura napierensis. Lineage (NCBI taxonomy): Bacteria > Bacillati > Actinomycetota > Actinomycetes > Streptosporangiales > Thermomonosporaceae > Actinomadura > Actinomadura napierensis. Next base: position 63,401 of record NZ_BAAAMR010000019.1, on the reverse strand, counting down.
GTCGCCGGCGAGATCACCGTGCCGATCGCCGCGACCTTCCCGATCGAGAAGATCCGCGACGCCGTGGCACTCCAGGCCGGACGGCACGTCCACGGCAAGATCGTCATCACGCTGTGACGGCGTCTCCCCGGCCCGGAGGACTTCCGGAGGAAGGTCGGCGATTTCGGGCTTCATCAGGGAAAACACGGGGTCGCGGGGACGTCTGAGGGGGCCTTGCGGTTGCCATCCGACCCACACATGGCCACTCACCACCATGTGTACGCGAATACCGATACAAATAGGCATTCGCTGGTGAACGGAAGGGGATCTACGGGTGAAGAGGCTTGTTGTTACGGGGGCCGTGGCCATCGCCGGAGCGGTGGCGGCGGGGCTGCTGGCGGCGGCGCCGGCCGAGGCCGCGAGCCCGGTGCAGATCTACCGGGTCTACTTCAACTCGCCCGGCACGGACACGCGGTCGAACGCGTCGCTGAACGCCGAGTGGGTGCAGCTGTACAACACCTCGACGACGTCGAAGCAGCTCAAGGGGGTCACGCTGCGCGACAAGTCCGGCCACACGTACACGTTCGGCTCGTTCACCCTGAAGGGGCACAAGTCGGTCTACGTGCACACGGGCCGGGGGACGAACACCGCGACGAACCGGTACTGGGGCTCGAAGGCCTACATCTGGAACAACACCGGTGACACCGCCTACCTCCGCTACCCGAGCGGCGCGGCGGCGGACTCCTGCTCGTGGGGCGGCAGCGGCTCGTCCAAGTACTGCTGACACCGGCGGCCGCGTACTGCTGACACCGGCGGCCGCGTACTGCTGACACCGGCGGCCGCGTACTGCTGACACCGGCGGCCGCCCGGACTCCTGCTCCGGGTCGCGGGTGACACAGTTGGGGCATGCGGGTTGGGGTGCTCGGGCCGTTGGCGGTCGCCGATCGGGACAGGGACGTCCCGGTCGGCGGGGCCCGGCTGCGCGCGCTGATGACCAGGCTGGCACTCGAGCCGGGACGGACGGTCCCGGCGGACGCGCTCGTGCGGGCGCTGTGGCCGGACGGCGGGCCGGCGGATCCGGTGCACGCGTTGCAGGCGCTCGTCTCGCGGCTGCGGCGGTGCCTTCCGGATGGGTGCCTGCGGTCGGTGGCCGGGGGTTATGTCCTGGACGTCCCGGACGAGGCCGTTGATGCGCTGACGTTCGAGCGGCTCGCGCGGGAGGGCGGCCGGGCGCTGCGGGACGGGGACGCCGAGCGGGCGGCCGGGCTCTTGCGGGACGCGCTCGCGTTGTGGCGCGGGGACGCGCTGGCGGACGCGGCGCGGCTGCCGTTCGCCGAAGCGGCTGCCGTCCGGCTGGAAGAGCTGCGGGTCGCGGCGACCGAGGACCGGGTCGCCGCCGACCTGGCCACGGGCGCCGATCCGGCGCGGCTCGTCGCGGAGCTGGAGGAGCTGGCGGCGCGGCATCCGCTGAGGGAACGGGTCCGCGTGTTGCTGGTGGAGGCGCTGCATAGGGGCGGCCGGGCGGCGGAGGCGTTGGTCGTCTTCGAGCGGTTCAGGGGTGTGCTGGCGGACGAGCTGGGCGCCGATCCGGGCGCTGAACTGCGGGAGGCCTACCTCGCGGTGCTGCGGGCGGTGCCGGTGGAGCGCGTGCGCGGGAACCTGCGCGTCCCGTCGACCAGCTTCGTCGGGCGGGAGGACGAGCGCGCCTGGATCGGGCGGCGGCTGTGGGACGGCAGGCTGGTCACGCTGGTCGGCCCCGGCGGTGCCGGGAAGACGCGGCTGGCCACGACGGTCGCGGCGGAGCTGGCCGGGAGGTTTCCGGGCGGGGTCTGGTTCGTGGGGCTGGCGGCGGCCGGGCCGGACGAGGTGCGGCGCGCGGTCGCCGACGTCCTGGGGGAGGGGACGGGCAGGCTGGTCGAGGCGCTGTCCGCCGACGCGACCTTGATCCTTCTGGACAACTGCGAGCACGTGGTCGAGGCGGCGGCGCGGCTCGCGGACGAGCTGCTCGGCCGCTGCCCCGGCCTGCGCATCCTGGCGACGAGCCGGGAGCGGCTGGGCGTGGACGGGGAGGCGTTGTGCCCGGTGCCGCCGCTGGACGTCGCCGAGTCCGTGCGGTTGTTCGGCGAGCGTGCGGCGGTGGTCCGGCCCGGGTTCCAGGGGGATCCGGAAGTGGTCGCGGAGGTCTGCCGCCGGCTGGACGGGTTGCCGCTGGCGATCGAGCTGGCCGCCGCGCGCCTGCGGTCGATGCCGCTGGACCAGCTGTCGGCGCGGCTGGACGACCGGTTCCGGCTGCTGGCGGGCGGCAGCCGCACGGCTCTGCCCCGGCACCGGACGCTGCGCGCCGTCGTCGCCTGGAGCTGGGACCTGCTGGACGAGAAGGACCGCCGGTTCGCCGCGCGGCTGTCGGTGTTCCCCGGCACGATCACGCCGGACACCGCGAAGTGGGTCGGCGGCCGGGACGAGCCGCTGGACGCGCTGGATTCGCTGGCCGACCGGTCGCTGCTCCAGGCGATCGACGGGCCCGAGCCGAGGTTCCGGATGCTGGAGACGATCCGCGAGTACGGGCGGGAGCGGCCGGCGGACGCCGATGCGGCGCGCGACGCGCACCTGGCGTGCTTCCTCGATCTCGCGGAGCGGGCCGAGCCGCATCTGCGCGGCGCGGAGCAGCTCCGCTGGATCGCGTTGCTCGCGGGCGAGCGCGAGAACCTGTCCGGGGCGCTGAACTGGGCGGTCGAGTCGGGTGATGCGGCGTCCGCGATCAGGTTGGGGGCGGCTCTGGCGTCGTTCTGGACGATCCAGGGCGATCATGCGGAGGCGGCGCGGCGGCTGCGGCAGGCGCTGGAGGTTCCGCGTGACGCGCCCGTGCCGGGGGACGCCGAGGCCATCGCTTTGGGCGGATACGCGTTCAACACCGTCCTGTCGGGCGGGGCCGCGCGCGGCGATCCGCTGCTGCGGTCGCAGGTGGACGCCGCGCATCCACTGGCCGCGCTGGCCGAGCCGTCCGTCGCCCTGCTCGCGGACGACACGGCGGGCGGTGTCGCGGCCGTCGACCGCCGCCTCGCCGGGGAGCGCGACGCGTGGGCGCGGGCGGCGCTGTACCTGACGCGGGCGATGCTGAACGGCAACCGGGGCGCGATGGACGCGGCGGGCCACGACATCGTCGCCGCTCAAGCCGCGTTCCGGGAGGCCGGTGACCGGGCCGGGCTGGCGCTCGCGCTGGTGTTCTCGGCCGAGGCGCGGACGGTCGCGGGCGACTTCGGGACCGCGATCGAGGAGCTGGAGGAGTCGATCGGGCTGCTGCGGGAGCTGGGCCAGGACACCGCCGCCGGCATGCAGCGGGTGATGCTCGCGGTGGCGCGGGCCCGCGCCGGGGACGTCGGGCGGGCCCGCGAGGAACTCGCCGTGATGCTCGTTCCAGGCGCCGCGACGCCGTCCCGCTATCTGGTGCCGGTGCGGCTCGCGCTGGGCGACCTCGCGCGTCAGGCCGGCGACGCGGGCGAGGCGAGGCGGCACTATGCCGCCGCCGAGCGGGACCTTGCCAGGGTGCCGTCGTACCCGCAGTTCCGCGCGCTGCTGGAGACGGCGATGGCGCAGCTCGCGATCGGTGCCGATGACCTGGACGAGGCCCGCGCGCGGCTGCGGAAGGCCCTCGTCCAGGCCATGGAGGCGCCGGACCTGCCGATCGCGGCGGTCGCGGGCATCGCGGTCGCCCGGCTGTGCGCCGCGTCCTCGCCCGTACGAGCGGCGGAGGTCATGGGTGCGGCGTCGGTACTGCGCGGCGCGCCTGACGCGTACAACCCCGACGTCGTTCTCGTGGCGCGCGCGCTGAGGAAAGCCTTGGGCGAGCGCGTCTACCGGGACGCCTATGCGCGCGGCGCCGACCTGGACGTATCGGACGCGCTCGCCCTCCTGGACGGTCAGCTACGCCGCTGATAGGCGAGGACGGCCAGCGGCGCGAAAACCACGAGGAACACGGCCGACCACAGAAGCGTCAGCATCGCCTCGTGTGCGACGGGTCCGCCGAGGAGCAGTCCGCGGCAGGCGTCCACGGCATGGCTGACCGGGTTCATCTTCACCCACGCCTGCAGCCAGCCGGGCAGCGTGTGCGTCGGCACGACCATGTTCGTGCCGAAGGCGAGGGGGAAGATGCCGAGGAACGCCACCGTCTGCACGATGACCTCCTCCCGGATCAGCACGCCGATCAGCACGTTGATCCAGCTCATGCAGAACCCGAGCGTCACCGCGAGCCCCGCCGCGCCGAGCGCCCGCGGCACGTCGGTCTCCACGCGGAATCCCAGCAGGTATCCGGTGGCGAACAGCACGACGACCGCGACGAGGTACCGGATCAGATCGCCCAGCACCGAGCCGGCGAGCGGCGCGGACCGTCCGATCGGCAGGCTCCGGAACCGGTCGAAGACGCCCTTCTTGATGTCGGTGTTGATGCTGAGCCCGGTCGCCAGCATCCCGACGAGGATCGCCGACATCACCAGCACGCCGGGGAAGATGTACTGCAGGTAGGCGTGCGTGGAGCCGGACACCGCGCCGCCGAACAGGTACACGAACAGCAGCAGGAAGACGATCGGCATGAACAGGGCGTCGCTGAGCAGCCCCGGGTTCCGCCGGTTCTTGGTGAGGCTGCGGCCCGCGAGCAGCAGGCTGTGCCGGACGAGCCCGAGCCGGCGCCGCGCCGGTGCCGCCGCCGCCTGCGTGCCGGTGATGGTCGCCGTCATGCCGCCGCCTCCGTGTCGTCCGCGCGGTGGCCGGTGAGGGTGAAGAACACCTCGTCGAGGCCGGGCAGGCGCAGCGACAGTTCGGTGACCGGGATCCCGGCCGCCGCCAGCCGCCGGACGGTCTCGGCGAGCGCGCCGTCGCCGTCCTCGCCCGCGACGGGCGCGGTGACCGCGTCCCGGTGCGGCGACTCGGCGTCGCGCCCGGTCACCGCGCTGAGGATTCCGGCGACCTCGGCGAGCCGGCCGGGGTCGCGGGGGCGGACGGTGATGGTCCGGCCGCCCGCGATCCGCTTCAGCTCGGCGGGCGTCCCCGTCGCGATCACGCGGCCGCGGTCGATCACCGCGATCTCGTCGGCGAGCGCGTCCGCCTCCTCCAGGTACTGCGTGGTGAGCAGGACGGCGCCGCCGCCGGACGTCATCGACCGGATCAGCCGCCACGCCTCCTCGCGCCGGCCCGGGTCGAGGCCGGTCGTCGGCTCGTCCAGGTAGATCACGGCGGGCCGGCCGATCATGCCGGCGGCCAGGTCGAGGCGGCGCCGCATCCCGCCGGAGTACGTCGAGACCTTCCGTCCCGCGTCGCCGGTCAGCTCGAACCGCTCCAGCAGCTCGGCGGCGCGCGCGCGGGCCTCGGCCTTGCGCAGGTCGAGCAGCCGCCCGATCAGCACGAGGTTCTCGGCGCCGGTGAGGTCCTCGTCCACGGACGCGTACTGCCCGGTGAGGCCGATCATCCGGCGCACCTCGGCGGCGTCGCGCACCACGTCCAGCCCGCGCACCTCGGCGCGTCCGGCGTCGGGACGCAGCAGCGTCGCGAGGATCCGAATGGCCGTCGTCTTTCCTGCGCCGTTGGGTCCGAGGACACCGAGGACGGTGCCCGGACGGGCCGCCAGGTCCACGCCGTCCAGCGCGGTCGTCTTCCCGAATCTCTTGACCAGGCCCTCGGCCCGGAACGCGTAGTCCATGGGGACGACGCTGCCCCGGGCCGCTCACAGATCGCTCACAGCGGTCAGATGGTGCCGGTGGTCTCCAGGGTCTTGATGTCTTCGGGGGACAGGCCGAGGAGGTCGCCGTAGACCTCGGTGTTGTGCTCGCCGAGAGACGGGCCGAGTGTGCGGACCTCGCCCGGGGTTTCGGACAGCTTCGGGAACACGTTGTGCATCGGGAAGTCGCCGAAGTCGGGATGCGCCATCCGGATGATCGCCTCGCGGGCCTTGTAGTGCGGGTCGGCCAGCATGTCCTTGGCGCGGTAGGTCAGCCCGGCCGGGATGCCGTTCTCGTGCAGCAGGTCGAGCAGTGCGGCGGAGCTCTGGCCGGACGTCCACGCGCCGATCAGGTCGTCGAGCTCCGCGGCGTTGGCGCCGCGCGCGCCGTGGGTCGCGTAGCGCTCGTCGTCGGCCAGTTCCGGACGGCCCATCAGCGCGGCGAGCCGGCGCCAGATCGTGTCGCGGTTCGCGGCGATCAGGACCGGTCCGTCCAGCGTCGGGTAGACGTTGGACGGCGCGATGTTCGGCAGCACGGAGCCGGTGCGTTCCCGCTGGTAGCCGGCGATCTCCCATTCCGGGACGAGCGACTCCATCAGCGCGAGCACCGCCTCGTACAGGGCGGAGTCGACGATCTGGCCGCGTCCCGTCCGGTGCCGGGCGTGCAGCGCGACGAGGGTGCCGAGCGCGGCGAACGTGCCGGCCAGCTCGTCGCCGAGCGAGATGCCCGCGCGGGACGGCGGCTTGTCGGGGTCGCCGGTGACGTAGCGGATGCCCCCCATCGCCTCGCCGATCGAACCGAAACCGGCGCGCGGCGCGTACGGGCCGTCCTGCCCGTAGCCGGTGACGCGGGTGATGATCAGCCGCGGGTTCTCCCGCCGCAGGTCGGCGGGCGCGAGGCCCCAGCGTTCGAGGGTGCCGGGGCGGAAGTTCTCCACCAGCACGTCGGCCTGCGCGATGATCCGCCGGGCGAGCGCCTGGCCCTCCGGCGTGCGCAGGTTCAGCGTGACCGACTTCTTGTTGCGCGCGAGGATCGGCCACCACAGCGACATGCCGTGTGGCTTCTCGCGCCCCCACTCGCGCATCGGGTCGCCGGACCCCGGCGGCTCGATCTTGACGACCTCGGCGCCGAAGTCGCCGAGCAGCTGCCCGCAGAACGGGCCCGCGAGCAGCTGGCCCATCTCCACGACCCGCAGGTCTCCCAGCGCGGCGTCGTTCATCGTTCCTCCTCGGTCGTCAGGTTGGCCGCGGCGGCGCGGATGTGCGCGCGCATCACCGATTCGGCCCAGTCGGGGTCGCGGGCGGCCAGCGCGGCGACCAGTTCGCGGTGGTGGTTCATGCTGCGGGCCATCGCGCCGGCGTCGTAGCGGCGGAACGTTCCGACGATCAGGGGGGCGTGCATGACCGACGTCAGCATCGCCGGGAGCCGCCGGTTCTGGGACGCCTCGATGACGGCGGCGTGGAACAGCGAGTTGAGCTGCGCGACGCGCGTGAGGTCGCCGTCCGCGACCGCCGCCTCCATCGCGTCGCACCGGCCGAGCAGGTCCGCCAGGACGTCCTGGTCCGGCGCCATGCGGGCCGCGCGCGCCGCCGCGTAGGGCTCCAGCAGCGACCGCAGCTCGAAGATCTCCTCCAGGTCCCGCCGGGTCCACCGGACGACCCGCGCCCCCCGGTGGGGCAGCACCTCGACCAGGCCGTCCGCGCCGAGCCGCTGCAACGCCTCCCGGACGGGCGTGCGCGACAGCCCGAGTGTCTCGGCCAGTTCCGCCTCGCCGAGCCGGCTGCCCGCCTGTGCCTCGCCGGAGAGGATCATCCGCCGCACCGCGTCGTAGGCGGCGTCGGTCGCCCGTGCCATCCGATCCCCCTCCGCGTTGATTGCATGCAATATAGTCATATCGAGGTCGAATCACGCAAGATGGAGGCCGAGTTGCATACAACAGTGCTCGAAGTGGGGCCGCGCGACGGGCTGCAGAACGAAGACCGCGTGCTCACCCCCGACGACAGGATCGCCTTCATCGCCCGCTGCGTGGACGCCGGGACCCGCCGCATCGAGGCCGTCTCGTTCGTCAACCCCAAGCGCGTGCCGCAGATGGCGGGCGCCGAGGAGGTCATGGCCGGGGTCCCGCGCCGCGACGGCGTCTCCTACAGCGGCCTCGTCCTCAACCGGCGCGGCCTCGACCGCGCCCTCGATGCCGGTGTGGACGAGGTGAACGTCGTGCTCGTCGCGTCCGACACGTTCAGCGTCCGCAACCAGGGCCGCACCATGGCGGAAATGCTCGACGTCTGGGACGACATCGCCGCCGCCGCGCGCGACGCGGACGTCCCCGCCGGCGTCACGATCGCCGTTGCGTTCGGCTGCCCGTTCGAGGGCGAGACGCCGCCCGAGCGCGTCGCCGAGATCGCCCGCCGCGCGCACGCCGCCGGCGCGGCGGAGATCGCGATCGCCGACACGATCGGCGTCGGCGTCCCCGCCCAGGTCCGCGACCTGACCGCCCGCGTCCGCGCGGCGGCGCCGGGGACACCGTTGCGCTTCCACTTCCACAACACGCGCAACACCGGCTACGCCAACGCCCTCACGGCCGTCGACCTGGGCGTTCCCACGCTCGACGCCAGCACCGGCGGCTTCGGCGGCTGCCCCTTCGCCCCCGCCGCCACCGGCAACATCGCCACCGAGGACCTCCTCTACGCCCTGCACCGCAGCGGCGTCGAGACCGGCATCGACATGGACGCCGTCGCCGCGACCGGCACCTGGCTCGCCGACCTCCTCGGCGAGCCCGCCCCCGCCCTGCTGGGCCGCGCCGGCGGCTTCGGCTGACGGCCTACTTCCGGCCCTTGGACTTCGCGACGTCGAAGCGGTCGAGGTCGTTGCCCAGCGTGATGCGGCCGCGGTAGCGGGCCTTCCGGGCACTGGCGTCGGCGGCCTTCTGCCAGCCGGCGTCCGAGAGGACCGACGGGTCGGCCGGCGAGATGTGGCTGATCACGATGTGCCGGGCCCCCGACTCGACGCCGATCGCGCCCAGTTCGCCCACCTCGGTGTGGACGGCGCCGATGTGCTCGACGACCGCCGGCGGGTAGCCGATCGCGGCGACGGCGTCCCGGTGGAAGGCCTCGTGGACGAGGACGTCGGCGTCGTCGGCCAGCCGCGGGACGTTGGGCGACCGGGCGGTGTCGCCGGAGAAGACGATCACGCCGTCCTCGGTCTCGATCCGGTAGGCGAGCGCGGGGAACACCGGTCCGTGCGGGACGAGGATCGCGGTGACCTTGAGGTCGTCGTTCTCCATCACCGGGAACGGGTCCATCCGCGGCGCGGTGTTGGTCGCGCTCGCCCCGGCCGACGCGGGCGGCTGGATCTCGTGGGCCCGGACGTAGTCGGCCGGGTCGCTGCCCATGTGCTCGGCGATGAACCCGTTCGTGGAGTAGGCGAACGCCGCGTTCGACAGGCGCAGCACGTCCGCGACGCCGGGGACGGGATCGTCCGCCTCGACCCAGTGCGACCCGGGCGGCGGACCGGCCGGCAGCCGACCCGCCGAGCCGGGCCCGTACACATCGATCGGCTTCTGGAAGCCCTGCTTGCCGACGACCCCGGCGCTGAGCAGCGGGAACGAGAACAGGTCCACGGTGTGGTCGGCGTGCAGGTGCGTTACGAAGATCGCGGCGAGGGACGGCATGGACAGCCCGGCCCGCATGAACTGGGTGACGGCCGCCCGTCCGGCGTCGATCACGTAGGTGCGGCCGTTGACGACCAGCGCGGACGCGATGCCGGTCCGGGCCGCGAGCGGCGGCGGTCCGCCCGCGGTGCCCAGCAGGAACAGTTCGGTGCCGCGATGGCCGGGACGGCGGCCACCGGGTGCGGCCTGCGCCGCCTGGGCGGTGGCGGGGGCCAGACCGGCGAGCGCCGCCGCGCCGCCGCCGAGAACGGCGGCCCTGAGGACCGCCCGCCGGCCGGAATGCGCGGTTTCGGACGCCGGGGCTTCGGACGCGATGGCTTCGGCGGGGCCTTCAGCGGGGTGGGATGCGCAGGTGCACACGGAGACAACCTTCGGCCGACGGGGTGGATGCCTGGCGTTCGCTCAGGTCAGGGGTGTCACCTAAGGAAGCAGAGGGCACGGTCGCGGCACCAGGTCACGGGTGATCGTTATCCCGGATGCCGGTCATCGACGGAGTGGATACCGGCGTCGCGCCCGCACGGCGGGGAGGCGGCCGGTGTCCGGATGTGACAGAACCTCGTCGTGGCGGACATGGCGGCATGCCGGTGACAATGGGCTCATGTCCGCACCGCACCGTGTCGTTGTCGCCGTGTTCCCGGACGTCGACCTGCTCGACGTCACCGGGCCCGCGGAGGTGTTCGCGCTCGCGAACCGGGAGATGTCCGGCGGGACGCCCTACCGGGTGCTGCTCGCCGGGCCGGACGGCGGCCAGGTGCGCACCGCCGCCGGCGTCCGGCTCGTCACCGACCTGACGTTCGGGGAGGTCGGCGACCGGGTCGACACCCTGGTGGTGCCGGGCGCGGTGGACCGCGACGGCGCGCCGGTGATCGATCCGGACCTGGTCGGCTGGATCGCCGAGACCGCCGGGCACGCCCGCCGCGTCGCCTCGGTGTGCGTCGGCGCGCACCTGCTGGCCGCCGCGGGGCTGCTCGCGGGCCGGACGGCGACCACGCACTGGGCCACCGCGGACCGGCTCGCGGCCGACCACCCGGACGTCGTCGTGGATCCCGACCTACGTCCGGTCGGGGAACGTGTGGACGGGCGCCGGCATCAGCGCGTGCATGGACCTCGCGCTCGCCCTCGTCGCCGAGGACCACGGCGAACGGCTCGCCCTCGCCGTCGCCCGGCAACTGGTGATGTACCTCAAGCGGCAGGGCGGGCAGAGCCAGTTCAGCGTCCCGCTGTGGCAGGCCCCGGCCGAGCGCCGCGACCTGGACGAGCTGCGGGCGTGGATCACCGCGAACCCGTCCGCCGACCTGTCGGCCGCGGCGCTCGCTGACCGGATGTGCCTCAGCGAACGGCACTTCGCACGGGTCTTCCGCCGGGAGACCGGCGCCACTCCGGCCGCCTTCGTCGAGGCGGCGCGGGTGGAGGCGGCGCGGCGGCTGCTGGAGGGCACCGACGAGCCGCTCGACCGGGTCGCCGGCGCGTGCGGGCTCGGATCGGTCGAGACGCTGCACCGCGCGTTCAGGCGGCGGCTCGGCACCACCCCGGCGGCCTACCGGCGGCGGTTCCGCACGGCCGCCTGACCTCCCGTTCCCCACTCCGGCCCGGTCGGGCCGGCGCTGCACGCTGCCCGGATTTCCAGAATCACAGGAGGAATGAGATGACCGTTTCCACCACGCTGCGCCAGGTGATCGGCCTGGACGGCGCGCTGCCCGCGCTGTCCACGAGCACCCTGGTCCTGATCGACTTCCAGAACACCTACCGCACCGGCGTCATGGCGCTGCCCGGCGCCGACCCCGCCCTGGACGCCGCCGCCCGGCTGCTCGACCGCGCCCGCGCCGCCGGAACGCCGGTCGTCCACGTCGTCAACGACGGCGGCGAGGGCAGCCCGTACGACATCCGCGCCGAGATCGGGCGGATCGACTCCCGCGTCGAGCCCCGGGACGGCGAGCCGGTCGTCGTGAAGAGCTTTCCGAACTCCTTCCACGACACCGACCTGACGGACGTGCTCCGCCGGCTGGACGCGGGCCCCGCCCTGGTGCTCGCCGGCTTCATGACCCACATGTGCGTCCAGTTCACCGCGCAGGGCGCGTTCAACCTCGGCTACCGGCCCACCGTCGTCGCCGAGGCGTGCGCGACCCGGCCGCTGGCAGGCCCGGACGGCGCGCCGATCCCGGCCGGCGCGCTGCACGCCGCCGCCCTCACCACGATCGGCGACCTGTTCGGCCTGGTCGCCGACCGCGTCGCCGACCTGCCCGACTGACCCGGCTGCCCTTCCGAGGCGCCGCGGGCGGAACCCTCGCCGGTTCCGCCCGCGGCCCGCCGGCCGGTGCGCGGGCACCGAAGCGTCAGGCGCGCGACGGACGGGCGATCGTGAACCGGTCGATCTCCGTGCCGTTCTCGGCCAGCGCCCGGACCGACAGCGTCGAGGTCCGTCCGCGCGACGCCGGGGCCACGTCGACCCGGATGAACGAGTAGCCGGTGAACCGCACCCGCGACCAGTGCACCGTCTCGGCGACCTTGTTGCGGTCCTTGTCCCACACATACGTGGCCACCGAGTCGAGCGGCTTCTCGTTGCCCTCGTAGGAGTCCGGCACCGGGAAGCTGTAGAGGCTCTTGCCCGCGCCGCCCGCCGTCACGTACACCACGCCGTCGCTCTCCGGACGGGCCGTGCCGCCGATCGGCACCTGCTTGCCGACCGCGTTGGCCTTGATGGCGTCCGTGCGCTCGTAGACGTGGTTGTGCCCGTTCACCACCAGGTCGACCTGGTACTTCTCGAACAGCGGCACCCACGCGTCGCGGGCGCCGCCCTCGGAGGCGTGCTGGTTCGTGGTCGAGAACGCGCAGTGGTGGAAGAACACCACGATGAAGTCGACATCGCGGCGCTGCCTCAGCGACTTGAGCTGCGCCTCCAGCCACGCCGTCTGCTTCCCCTTGGACAGGCCCTGATTGGCGGGGATCTCGTAGGAGACGTCGTTGGCGTCCAGCGAGATGACCGCGGTGTTGCCGTACACGAACGAGTACACGCCCGGCAGGTTCTTCGGGTCTGGACCGTTCCCGGGAAGCTGGAAGCGGGCCTCCTCGCCCCCGTACCCGTTGGGCGAGTACCAGGCCTCCATGTCGTGGTTGCCGTACCCGACCATCCACGGCACCTGCTTGGCGACCGTCTCGGTCTGGGCGAGGAACTGGTCCCACGTCCGCACGTCGAAGGTGTCGCTCGTCTGGCCCGACCCGGACGGGTCGGCGTAGCAGATGTCGCCGGCGTGCAGGTGGAACGCCGGGTTCTGCCCCAGGATCAGGCTGTCGTTGGCCAGCGCGTGGTAGCTGACGCCCTGGTCGCCGAACGCGGTGAAGGTGAACTTCGACCGGCTCGCGGGGGCCGTGGTGAACGTCCCGATCGTCCCGGCGAGGTGCGAGCTGGCCGGGTCGAAGCCGTCGTGTCCAACGCCGTAGTAGTAGGTCGTGCCGGGGTGCAGCTTGCTCAGTTGGACGTGCAGGTAGTACTGGGTGTAGTTCGGGCTCGAACCGACGCCGGCCGGCGTGTAGAGGCTGCGGACCTCCGCCGGGATGCGCTTCGACAGGTTCCACGGGTGCGTGCCGATGCGCACGAACGGGTTCTTCACCGCGACGGGGACCTGCCAGGACACGGTCATCTGCGTCCGCGGGTCGGTGCCGAAGGCGAGATGCCGGCCGATCGGCGCGACGAGCGCCCCGTCGACGTGCTCGGGAGACGGGGCCAGCAGCCGCGGGGCGGCCGGCGCCGACGCGTTCGCGGTGCCGGTCAGCAGCCCGCCGGCGGCGAGGCCGCCCGCCGCGACCGCGCCGCCGCGCAGCAGGCCGCGGCGGGAGAACTTCGAGTGCAGGTATTCGTGCTGCTCCGCCATGCTCATGCGCTCGGCGAGGCGCTGGGGGATGCCCATGCGAGGAGTGTTCACGTTCGTTAGGGTGGCGAACGATTCGTGCGCGCAGGCGTCCCCGACATGAACGGACGGCGTACGCCCGGCGGCGCCCGGATCACCGTTCGGCGAGGACGGCCCGCCTTCCGTCCGTGCCCGGAGCGGGCTACCCGGAGGCCAGGGCGAAGATCCAGAAGAGGATCTGGACCGTCAGGACGACGGCGCCGAGGACGGTGATCCCGCTCGGCATCCGGAAGGCCGGGCGGGGGTCAGCTCGCTTGGGGTACCAGGGAGAGGCCGGCCCTGCGGGCCTGTTCGACGCTGTCATGGAGAGCCTCCTCGATCTGCCGGGCCCGCTCGGTCAGGTCGTCGATCTCGGCGATGGCCAGGTCGTCGCGGACCGTGCGGGCCAGCAGGTCGCGGTAGGCGTCGCTCCCTTCGGCCAGGTTCTGGAGGGCGCGCAGTTCGAGCAGCGACCCGTCCGCGGCGCGGGTGCGCGCGGCGTAGCGTTCGAGCGCCTCGACGCGTTTGACGACGGACTCGGTCGCCAGATTCAGGGCCTTGCGCCGGGGACGCATCGCCTCCACGACGCGCGGCGTGCTGACCCCCATCGCCTTCCGCGCCTGCTCGGCGTTCAGCCGGGACAGCTCGGCGAGCGTCTGCGCGATGTCCCAGAGCTGCCGGGGCAGGGTCACCGTGTTCCGCACCTCGTCCAGGAGGCCTTCCCGGTTGACCTCGGACCGGATCACGGCGTCGACGGCCGCCTGCGCGCGGTCGAGGAGGGCGGGTGCGGCGCCGTTGAGTTCCTCGGGGCGGATGTAGCCGTCCTTGTGCCGGCGGATCAGTTTCGGCAATTGCGGTTCGCCCGAAAGGACGAGGACGGTGATGAAAGCGATGATCTGGAGCGGTACGCCCAACAGGATGTTGAAGGCCAGCCCGTAGAAGCCCCAGATGGCGATGGGGGCGATGACCACGGCTTCGGCGGCGATGCCGGCGATCTTCGCCCGCTTCCCGTACTGCCAGCAGGCGAGGACGGGCAGGTAGACCCAGATCGGCGCCTGGAACGCGGCCAGTGCGGCCGTGGTCAGGCCCCGCCCGCCGAAACGCGGGCGGGGCGGCGGCGCGGACGGATGCGGTAGCAGGTGCGCGTTGGCCGCGAGAACCTCGCGCGCCCCTTCGGGGATGTCCGGATCGAGCACCACTCGTGGCGTCACGTGGAAAATCCTCCACGAGTCGATCGACCCTCCACAAGGGATTAACCGAATGTGGAAAACCTCGCGCGTCAGCCGGGAAGTGCCAGGTGGCGCGGGTTGGCCACGGTGAGTTTGTCGACGATCGCGGCGCGGATCGCGGCGACCACCTCGTCGCGGCGGGCGTCGAGGGTGCCCTCGCGGATGGCGGCCGCCAGGTCGGCGTCGGTCTCGCAGCCGAGTTCGCGCAGGCGGGCGGCGTGGGCGGCCTTGTGGGCCTCGCCCAGCAGCAGTTCACGGCGCGCGATGCGCAGCGCGGACGCGGCCACCCGGGCGTGGAAGCGCAGCCGTTCGTCGGGCTGCTCGGCCTCCAGCAGGAACGCGCCGACGGCGTCGATGAGCGCGGACGCGTTCGGACGGTCGTGCGGCGGCGAGTCGGGCGTCGCGGCGAGCGGGTCCTGGACGGTGACGGGGGAGGCCAGGCCGAGCGCGAGCAGGATGTCGTGCTCCTGCTCGCAGACCTTGCGTCCCAGCACGGCGTACTCGATGGACGTGTCGGAGCCGCTGAGGAAGCGCTCGGCCTGGTGGCGGCACAGGATCGTCCAGCGGAGGGTGCCGTAGACCTCCCACCAGTGCAGCTCGCCGGGGGCCGGCGGGGCGCCGCCGGCCTCGGCGTAGCCGGCGAGCAGGTCGTCGCGGGAGCCGAAGCCGCCGGCGGGATGCGGCGAGCCGAACCGCCACGCCTTCACGCACAGCCAGCCGAGGTCCTCGGCGGGGTCGCCGAGGTGGGCGAGCTCCCAGTCCAGGACGCCGGTGACGCCGTCCGGCGCGATCATCAGGTTGCCGTTGCGGAAGTCGCCGTGCACGACCGTGCGGCGCCCGGACGCGGGCGGGCGGTGCTCGCGCAGCCAGCGCAGCGCCAGCTCGACGGCGGGGCGCGGCTCGCCGAACGCCTCGTAGTAGGCGGTGATCGCGGTGAGCGGGTCCTCGTCGGGCAGGCCGGGGACGGGCGCCATCGTGTGCAGCCGGGCGAGGACGCCGCCGAGGTCGCGGGCCAGCCGGGGGCGGACCGCGGCGAACGCCTCGTCGCGCAGCAGCCGGCGCGGGATCGTCTCGCCGGACAGCCGCTCCATGATCATGAAGGGCGCGCCGGCCAGGTCGTCCCCGTGGTCGGCCAGTGAAGGGACGGGGACGCCGGCGCAGGCGGCGGACGCCAGCAGCGCCGCCTCGCGCGCCATCGCGTCCGGGTCGGGCGACGACGGGGGATCGCGGCGCAGGATCAGCGCGCGACCGTCCGCGTCGAACGACCAGGTCTCGCGGCTCGCGCCGCCGGAGAGCCGGTGCAGGTCCGTCACGTCCGCGCCGAGCCGGGCGGCGAGCGCGGACTCCAGCGCGGTCATGCGCGGGCCGCGCGCTGGGCGGCGGCGAGCTCGCGCAGCGGGTCGCTGCCGCGGGTGTCGGCGTACTCCTCGATGCGGGCGATGCGACCGGAGCCGTCGACGGTGACGAACAGGCACGCCGCGATTTCGAGGGGCGCCCCGTCCGGGAGGGTGCCGCGCAGGACGTGCCGCTGGACGTACCCGCCGGGCAGCGCGTCGCGCCGGATCTCCTCGTAGCGGAAGCCGTCGAGGTTGCGCGACAGCCAGCGGAGGGTGCGCAGGTTGTCGTCCACGGCCTGCTCCGCGCCGCCGCCGGAGCCGGGGCCGTTGTGCCAGATCAGCGCGCCGGGCGCGTAGAGGGAGCGGAGCGTGTCGACGTCGCCGCCGGTGATGGCGGCGATGAAGCGGTCGGCGAGTTCCTCGTGCACGCGGGTCTCCTTCGGGGGGAG
Source organism: Actinomadura napierensis (assembly GCF_039529375.1). Classification (NCBI taxonomy): domain Bacteria; kingdom Bacillati; phylum Actinomycetota; class Actinomycetes; order Streptosporangiales; family Thermomonosporaceae; genus Actinomadura; species Actinomadura napierensis. The sequence goes on along the minus strand of NZ_BAAAMR010000019.1, from coordinate 47,148 downwards.
TTCTCAGGGGGCGGGACGCAGGCCGAGGGCCCGGACGTTGAGGGCGTCGAGGGTGTCCAGGAGCCGTTCGGTGTCGGACGTGTCGTCGCCCTGGACGAGCCAGAGGTACAGCGAGTGGTCGACCATCGCGGCGAGCGCGCGCGCCGACATCTCGGGGTCGATGCCGGAGTCGACGAGGCCGGCGCGCTGCCAGCGCTCGATCGCCCGCGCGGACCGTCCGACGGACTCGGCGCGGTGCTTGCGCCGCATCTCCTGGAACTCCTCGTTGAACGTGGAGACCTGCTCGATGATCGCCATCATCTTGGCGTTGCGCCGGTACGCCTCGTAGTAGGAGCGGTTGGCGCGGCGGATGCGCGCGGCGGGCTCGGTGGCGGCGGGCTCCAGGGCGGCGGAGTCCGCGCCGGGCGCGAAGGAGTGCCGCGTCATGTCCTCGAAGAGCCGGTCGGCGACCTCCAGGAAGACGGCCTCCTTGGACGGGAAGTAGGTGTAGAAGGAGCCGTAGGCCACCCTGGCGTGCCGGGCGATGTGCGCGACCCGGGTGTCGAGGAAGCCGCGCTCCTCGAAGACCTCGCGGGCCGCGGCGATGAGGCGCTCCCTGGTGCGGGCGCCGCGCTCGGTCAGCGGCGCCTGCGGGCTCTCGCCTCCACCCGTCTCCGCCATCCCGTGGTTCCTTTCGCCGTGGGGCCGCCGCCCCGCCGGGGCTTGACAACCTGATGTTCGCAGGAACAGTATCCGAGCATCGAGCAAGTTGATATGACTGTCAAGTCAACTTCGGGGAGGCGCCGGTGCGACCATGCTGATCAGCGACATCGTCGAGTACGCCGCGCGCAAGCATCCCGGCCGCACCGCGCTCCGGTTCGAGGACCAGGTGATCGGGTACGCGGAGCTGCGGGACCGGGTCCGCCGGGCCGCCAACGCGCTGCGGACCATCGCCGAGCCCGGCGACCGCATCGCCGTCCTGTCGGGCAACCGGCCCGAGTACGTCGACCTCTACTACTGCGTCCCCGCCGCCGGGATGGCGCTGACGTTCCTCAACCACCGGCTCCACCCGTCCGAGATCACCGCGCTGGTCGAGCACGCGCAGGCGACCGTCCTGGTCGTCAGCGGCGAGTACCTCGACGCCATGAACGAGCACCGGCACGAGATGCCCGGCGTGAAGGTCGTCGTCGGGCTGGACGGCGGCGGCGACCGCGCCTATGCCGACCTCGTCACCGGAGCGGACGCGACCGAGCCGCCCCGCCCCGACGAGGACTCCATCGCCTGGCTCGTCTACACCAGCGGGACGACCGGCGCCCCCAAGGGCGTCATGCTCAGCCACCGCAACCTGGTCACCGGCGTGATCAGCTCGGCCGCGCAGTGGGAGATCCCGGACGACAGCGTCTTCCTGTTCTGCTTCCCGCTGTGCCACGTCGGCGGGTACGCGGTCCTCGTCAACCACATGCGCTCGGCCACCGTCGGGATCGTCCGGTCCTACGACAACGCGACGTTCCTGCGCCTCGTCGCCGAATGGAAGGTCACCCAGACCGGCCTCGCCCCGACGATGATCGCGTTCCTGCTGGCCCACCCCGGCATCGAGGACCACGACCTCGGCACGCTGGAGGCGATCGGGTACGGCGCGTCCGCGATCCCCGCCGAGGTGCTGCGGCGCGGCATGGACGTCCTCGGCTGCGACTTCTACCAGGGCTTCGGCATGAGCGAGCTCGGCGGCAACATCCTGTACTTCGGCACCGCCGAGCACCGCCGCGCGGCCGCCGGCGAGACGCACCTGCTCGCCGCCGCCGGACGCGTCATGGACCTCGCCGACATCCGGATCGTCGACCCGGACTTCGACGACGTTCCGCCGGGCGAGCCCGGTGAGATGGTCGTCCGCTGCGACCAGGTGATGCGCGGCTACTGGCGCGAGCCCGAGCTGACCGCCGAGGCGTTCCGGGACGGCTGGTTCCGCACCGGCGACGTTGTCCGCCGGGACGCCGAGGGCATGGTCTACATCGTGGACCGCATCAAGGACATGATCATCACGGGCGGCGAGAACGTCGCGTCCCGCGAGGTCGAACAGGTCCTGTACCGGCACCCCGACGTCGCGGACGCCGCCGTGTTCGGCGTCCCCGACCCGCGCTGGGGCGAGGCCGTCTGCGCCGCCGTCGTGCTGCGGCCCGGCGCGTCCGCCGCGCCCGGCGACGTCATCGCCTTCGCCCGCGAGCACCTCGGCGGCTACAAGGTCCCGCGCCGCGTCGAGGTGGTCGCCGAGCTCCCGCGCAACGTCGCGGGCAAGGTCCTCAAGCGCGACCTGCGCACCCGCTACGCCGCTCCCCTCTGAAGGAGGTCCCCAATGGCAACGAACAAAGAGTTCGAGCTCGGCGGAATCAACCACCTCGCGCTCGTCTCGTCCGACATGCAGCGCACGATCGACTTCTACTCCGGCGTCCTCGGAATGCCGCTCATCAAGACCCTCGACCTGCCCGCCGGAATGGGCCAGCACTTCTTCTTCGACTGCGGCGGCGGCGACTGCGTCGCGTTCTTCTGGTTCCCGGACGCGCCGGACGGCGTCCCCGGCATCTCCGCGCCGAAGACCCGCCCCGAGCAGGGCGAGCTGCTCAGCGCCGTCGGGTCGATGAACCACGTCGCGTTCCACGTCCCGGTCGAGAGGTTCGAGGAGTACAGGACGCGGCTGCAGGACAAGGGCGTCGAGGTCAGCCCGATCCTCAACCACGACGACAGCGAGTGGGGCGTCGCCCGCGAATTCAACGACGAGGTCTTCGTCCGCTCCTTCTACTTCCAGGACCCCGACGGGATCCTCCTCGAATTCGCCTGCTGGACCCGCGCCTTCGACGAGTCCGACGTCTCGCACGAGCCGAAGACCGCCGCCGACCGCACCGTCACCAAGGAGAAGAGCAATGCCGCGTCTGCGTGAAGTACCCCGCGCCGAGGTCACCGACGAGCGCATCCTGTTCTTCTACGACCACCTCTTCGCACCGGACCGGGACCCGGCCGTCGACCACGGCACCGCGACCGGCTCGCCCGGCGACTGGTGGACGGTGTTCGCGCAGGACCCGGACGTTTTCAAGCACGCCGTCCGCGGCTTCGCGCTCTACCGCAACTCCTCCCTCGACCCGGTGCTGCGCGAGCTCGGGCAATGCCGGGCCGGGTGGGCGCGCGGCAGCCAGTTCGTGTTCTCCCAGCACTGCAAGCAGATGCGGGCGCTCGGGATGTCGGAGGACCGGATCGAGTCCATTCCGCATTGGCAGACGGCCGACTGCTATTCGGAACTGGAGCGGGCCGTTCTCGCCTACACCGACGGGCTCGTCCTCGACGGCGGGCGCGTCCCCGACCGGGTGTTCGAGATCCTGCAGAAGCACCTCTCCGACAAGGAGATCCTTCAGCTCACCTACATCACCTGCATGTACGAGATGCACGCGACGATGTCCCGGGCGCTGCGGCTGGAATTCGACGACCGTCCCGAGCCCATCGTCGAGGTCGCCGCGCCCGAGGGCTACGGCACCCGCGACATCTCCGCCGACCTCACCGGGGGCAGTTGATGCTGTTCCCCGTGCCGGACCGGGTGCGGGGCGTCCGCGACGCCGTTCATACGTTCATGACCGAACGCGTGGAACCGGCCGAGCCCGCTCTCAATTCCGGTGACCGCGACACCCTTCTGCGACTCCGCGACGAGGCGAAGAAGGAAGGGCTCTGGGCGCTCGGGCATCCCAAGGAACTGGGCGGCGGCGGCCTGCCTTTCCTCGACTACGTCTACGTCAACGAGGTCCAGGGACGCAGCGAATGGGGGCAGCTCGCCCTCGGCACGTTCACGCTCCAGGACTCGCTGATGCTGCACAAGTACGCGAGCCCCCGCTGGCGCGAGCGCTACCTCGCCCCGATGGTCGCGGGCGAGGTCTCCCCGAGCTTCGCGATGACCGAACCCGACCACGCCGGCTCCGACCCGACACAGCTCCAGACCAAGGCCGTCCTGGACGGCGACGAATGGGTCATCACCGGACGCAAGTGGTTCACCACGGGCGCCGGGCAGGCCGCCTACACCACCGTGATGTGCCGCACCGAGCCCGAGGGGACGGCCCCGCACCGCGCGTTCAGCATGATCGTCGTGCCGACGGACACGCCGGGCTACCGGATCGTCCGCGAGACGCCCGTCCTCGGCCTCAACGGCGGCCACTACGAGGTCGCCTACGAGGACGTCCGCGTGCCCGCCGACAACCTGCTCGGCCCGCGCGGGCACGGCTTCGTCATCGCCCAGGACCGCCTCGGCCCCGGCCGGATCTTCCACTGCATGCGCTGGCTCGGCCAGGCGCAGCGCGCCTTCGAGCTGATGTGCGACCGCCTCGGCAGCCGCGTCGCGTTCGGCGAGCCGCTGTCGGCGAAGCAGCTGATGCAGCAGCACGTCTTCGACTCCTACACCGAGATCCAGGCGTCCCGGCTGCTCACGCTCCAGGCCGCCGAGCAGATCGACGCGGGCGACCAAGCCCGCATCGAGATCGGTGCGATCAAGGTCGTTGGCGCGCGGATGCTGCACAACGTCATCGACCGCGCCATCCAGGTGCACGGCGCCGCCGGCCTCACCGACGACCTGCCGCTGTCGCGCATGTACCGGCACGCCCGCGAGGCCCGCCTCTACGACGGTCCCGACGAGGTCCACATCCAGAGCACCGCCCGCCGGATTCTCAAGAACATGAGCGAAGCGAACCGGGGGGCGCGGGGGGCCGTCCCCCCTCGGGGCGACCAGGCGATGGCGTGACGATCACTCGCCGGACCCTGATCTCGGGCGCCGGCGCGGCAGCCGTCCTCGGCACCACAGGGACGGCGGCCGCCGCCGGCCGTCCGCGAAAGGGGAAGAAGATGAAGGTCACCAAGCTGGCGAGCGGGCTGCTGTTCCCGGAGGGCCCGACCGTCCTGCCGGGCGGCGACGTGCTGGTCGTCGAGATCCACCGCGGCACCCTCACCCGCGTGAAGCCGGACGGCACCACGTCCGTCGCCGCGGAGACCGGCGGCGGCCCGAACGGCTCCGCGCTCGGCCCGGACGGGCGCGTCTACATCGCCAACTCCGGCGGCCTCCGCCGCTTCGAGGTCGGCGGGTTCGTGTTCGCGGGCGGGATCCCCGACGACTACACCACCGGCAGCCTCCAGGCCGTCGACCTGGCGGACGGCTCCGTCGAGACGCTCTACACCGAGGCGGACGGCGTCCCGCTCCGCGGCCCCAACGACCTGGTGGTCGACGCCCACGGCGGCATCTACTTCACCGACTACGGCAAGAGCGACGGCGTCACCGGCGACAAGGGCCGCCTCTACTACGCCAAGGCGGACGGCTCGTCCATCAAGCAGATCGCCGGCGGCATGGAGGGCCCGAACGGCATCGGCCTGTCTCCGGACGGCACGCGGCTGTACGTCAGCGAGACCTACACGGCCCGCGTCTGGTGGTGGGACGTCACCGGTCCGGGCGAGATCAAGGGCGGCCGGTCGCTCGGCGGCTCCGGCGGCGGCAACTTCCTCTACACCGCCCCCGACTACGTCAACTTCGACTCGCTCGGCGTCGATGGCCACGGCAACGTCTGCGTCGCGTCGATGGTGCACGCCGGGATCTCGATCGTCAGCCCGAAGGGCGACCTCGTGCGGTTCGTCGACATCGACGTGGACGACGACCCGGGCATCACCAACATCACCTGGGGCGGCCCCGACATGCGCACCGCGTACGTCACCGCCTCCAGCACGGGCCACCTCCTCAAGATCGAGAACTGGCCCTTCCCCGGCCTCCGCCTGAGCCACGCCGCCTGACCCGCCCCCGAACGGGCGTCAGGAGGGCTTGACGTCAGGGTGGTTTGACGGAGAGGCTGTGGGCATGGTCACTCCTGAGGGCATCGAGAAAGAGTTCACGCTGCTGTCGGCGACCGCGCGGCACAACGAGCTGTGGGTGCGGGACGCCATGGGCGACCTTCCGCTGCTGCGCGAGGAGACGCTCGAAATGCTCGCGCTCGGCGAGGTCATCGCGCGCAAGGCCGTGTACGGGCGGCAGCTCGCGGTGCGGTCGGCGCGGGAGGCGGGCGCGTCGTGGTCGCAGATCGGGGCCGCGCTCGGGATCAGCAAGCAGGCCGCCTGGGAGGCGAACGCCCGCTGGATCGACGAGCAGGAGGAGCAGCACCGGCGCGCCGACTACCGGGGGCTGAACGAGGAGCAGGCCGCGCAGGAGCGCGAACTGGCCGGAAGCGCCGAGGAGGGCTGACGCCGCCGTCGACCCCGCCGGTGGCCGGAGTTTCCGATGTGCGGTATTGGGAATTCTTGCCACTAGCGAGGGAACGGAGGCGCATGGTATGGAGGTCGTCCTTGAGATGACCCTGCCGAGGAACGCCGAGAGCGCTCCGCTGGTGAGGCATACGCTCGACGCCTCCCTGCGCGGCCTCGGCGTTCCGCCGGAGGTCCGCGCCGATATCGCGCTGGCGTTGGGCGAGGCGTGCGCGAACGTGATCCAGCACGCCACGGCGGGCAAGGCCTACGAGGTCAGGGCTCGGATGGACGGGGCCAAGTGCGTCGTCGAGGTCATCGACGGGGGCGCCGTCGTGAGCACGACCGAGGGCGGTGACGCCGCGCGGACCGCCCCGGGCTGGGACGCGCCGCCGGCGCCGCCGGGCGCCGAGCACGGGCGCGGCCTGCAGTTGATGCGGGCGCTCACGGAGGAAGTCCATATTCTCGATCGCGTCCAGCGGAACGGGGCGATCGTGCATTTCGAGAAATCGTTCGCCGTCTGACGCGGAAACCCGCATGCGCCATTCAGCGCGAACGGCCCGGCGGTGCGTGCACCGCCGGGCCGTTCGCGTCGGGAATGGTCAGCCGGTGACCGCGAGGTCGTGGTGCTTGACCGGCTTCGGCGCCGGCGCCTCGGCGGGACGCTGCGCGGCGGCGCGGCCGCAGGTGGCGGACGCGACCCGCACGGCGCCCTTGCCGCCGGGCAGGTTCAGCTGCATGGCGGTGACGGCGAGCCGCCCGTCCGGCATCTGCTGCTGCTTGTTGAGGACGAGCGAGGTGCGCCCGACGCCCTCGACGTCCACCGGGACGGTCGTGTTGGGCGGCGGCGTGGCGTCCAGCCGCTTGCCCGCGACGACCGCCTGCGTCAGGTGCGCGCCGCCCCGGCCGTCGCGGCAGGTCGCGCTCACCGCGTCCGCCGCCAGCTTGGCGGTCGGGACGGCCAGGTCGGAGACGTTGGAGCGGGCGTTCGCCGGCGTCGCGTCCACGTTCAGCGCGGAGGCCCGGACGAACCTGGTGTGGTCCTCGCGCAGCAGGCTCTTGTGCGCGGCGCCGCGCTCGGACGAGACGGCGGGCACCGGCGGGACGGCGCCGAGCGGGCCGCTGACGGCCAGCCCGTAGGCGGAGCCGACCGGGTCGGACGGCGCGGCCGGGACGGACGCGCCGGCCGGTACGGCGGCGGCGGTGAGGCCGGCGGCGAGCAGGCCGGCGGTGGTCATGCGTCTGAAGGCGTGCATGGATCGTCTCCGATCGTGGGTGGAGTCCGGGCGGACCTGACGGCCGCGCGGCGCGGTGATCAGCGGGGTCGGCTCACTCGTCGATGAACACGAGGCTTCCGAGCGGGACCTTGGCCAGGGCCTGCAGCGCGTCCTGGGGCACGCGCACGCAGCCGTGCGTGACGGCCTTGCCGAACACGGAGCGGTCGGGCCAGCCGTGCAGCGCGACGGTCCCGGGGCCGCCGCCGAAGGTGTCCAGGGTGGCCGAGTGTGTGCCGAGCGGCAGCACCAGCGGGCTGGGCGTCTTCTTGGCGGGAGCGAGGTTGGCGAGCACGAAGGTGCGGCCGGTCGGCGTCGGCGTCTTCGCGCCGCCGACCGCGACCGACCAGGAGCCGGCGGCCTTGCCCGACTTGAGCAGGGTGAGCCGGCGCTGCGACAGGTCGACCTTGACGGTGTAGGGCGTGTGCGCGGTGAGCAGGCCGTCGGTGGTGCCGGAGATCCAGCCGCTCGCCCGGTTGGGCCGGCTGGGCAGCAGCACGCGCCGCCAGTCTCCGGAGCTCTGCACCACGGGCACCCAGGTCGGGCCGCCCAATTCCTGGGTGGGCAGCGTGGCGACCGTCCGCCCGCCGGGCTTGTCGAGCACGGGGACGGGCTTGGCGGGGTGGACGACGAGGCCGCCGGTGGTTCGGCCGGGCTCGGCGTCGCGCGGGACGCCCTTGAGGCGGGCGAAGGTGGTGGCCTCCGGGGCCTGGGCGGTGCCTCCCGCCGGGGCCTGCGCCGGCGGCGCCGCGCGCTTGGCGCCGTCCCCGGCGAACGCCGAGTTGGCGGACGAGTGCCCGCAGCCGCCGAGCAGGAGGCCCGCGCCCGTCGCGAGCGCGCCCGCCGCCAGCGCGGCGCGCCGGGGCGCCCGCCCGGCGGGTGCGGCGCGGGAGCGGCGTTCGGTCATCGCGGCCTCCCGGCGGACATTCCGGCCTTCCGGCCGGGCCGATCGGGAAAGGCATTGTCATTCGCCATGGAGCCGGATGCTAGTAGTGGTCACCGGCTGTGTTGGGTGAACGCCGAAAAAGAGCGCGGCGTGTCCGGTGAAGCGACCGAATAATTGCCGTCTCTTTTCCGTTTACCGGGAGATTTGGCAATTGTAGGACTTTGCGGCGGGCAAGGTGGATTCTGGGGAGATGACGGGACCCGCGGGGAAGGGGGTCAGGCGAGCATGGGGAACGAGCCGCCGTCGGCGTCGCGGCCGGACGCCGCCTCGCGGAACTCCGCGAGGCCCCACAGCAGCGCGGCCCGCGCCGGGGCCGGCATCGCATCCAGCACCCCGGCGAGCTCCGCGCGCCGCCGCAGCCGCAGCCGGTCCAGCAGCGCCTGCCCGTCCGGGGTGAGCCGGACGGTGACCTCGCGCCGGTCCCGGCCCGGGTCGCGGATCAGCAGCCCGGCGCCCTCCAGCCGGTCGCACAGCCGGCTCGCCGACGACACCAGCGCGTCCAGCCCGGCGGCCAGGCGGCTGATGTTGACCGGCCCGCGCTCCAGGATGAACAGCGCTCTGAGCTGCGTCGACGGTACCGGCACGTCCGGCGCGTTGTGCGCGTGCGACCATACGCTCATCAGCGTGAACGCGGCATTGTCGAGGGCGGCAGCGGACCGGGCCGCGTCCTCACCCGACGTGTCCACCATGCCCTCCACTGTTACACACGACATTCCAGACGGCATCCCGGGCCGGTGGCGTCCCCGGGCGAGATGAGGATCCGATGCATTCCCGACCCGGGCGCGGTGAAGCGTTCGAGGCGATCGAGAAGGCGATCTGGGCCGCTCGACCGGACGAACTGGTCACCGCCGTCACCGCGGAACTGGCCCGGCGGTGGCCCGGCGCGCGCGCCGAGGTGCTGCTGGTCGACTACCGGCAGGCGTACCTCGTCCCGGTCGTACCGGGCCTCGCGGAGGTGTTCGGCCGCGACCCCGGCGGCGGGGACGTCCCGCTGGACAACACCGGCCCCGGGCGCGCGTTCGCCGGGCAGCGGGCGATCCGGGAGCGGTCCGGGCGGATCGGCGCGGACCTCGTCCACCTCCCGCTGACCGTGCAGGGCGAGCGGCTCGGCGTGCTGACCGTCCGCCGCCCCGGGGAGGCGGGCCTCGGCGGGCCGGAACCGGAATGGCTGTACCCGGCGGCGCACGCGCTCTCCCGCGCGCTGAAGATCGCCGACTCCGCCACGGACCTGTACCGGCGGGTCCGGCGGCGGACGCGGCTCACGGTGGCCGCGGAGATGCAGTGGGACCTGCTGCCGCCGCTGTCCCGCGACGCCGCCGGGTTCCGGCTGGCCGGCCAGCTCGAGCCCGCCTACGCGGTGTGGGGCGACAACTTCGACTGGACGGCGTCCGGCGACCGGCTGACGCTGACCGTCAGCAACGGGATGGGGACGGGGACGACCGCCGCGGCGCTCACCCATCTGGCGGTCAGCGCGCTGCGCAACGCGCGCCGGTCCGGCGCCGACATCACCGAGCAGGCCGTGCTCGCCGACCAGTCGGTGTACGCGCTGCACCGGGGCGAGCGGAGCGTCGGGACGCTGCTGATGGAGTTCGAGCTGGAGTCCGGGCGGGTCCGGGTGGTCGACGCGGGCTCGCCGAAGCTGTACCGGATGCGCGGCAACCTCACCGAGGCGATCGAGTTCGACGAGCAGCTGCCGCTGGGCATGTTCGGCGACAGCCGGTACTTCGTCGAGGACTTCAGGGTCGAGCACGGCGACCGGCTCGTCGTCGTCAGCGACGGCGTGCACGCGGCGCTGTCGCCGAAGGGCGAGCCGTACGGGCCGGTCGCGCTGCTCCAGGCGCTGCGGGACACCCGGCTGCAGCTGCCGCCGGAGGCCGTCCGCGCCCTGGTCCGGCACTACGTCGCCTACCACGAGGGCGGCGAGCCGGCCGACGACGCGGTGATCGTCTGCGTCGACTGGGACGGCGACGCCGACGCCTACGACACCGACGCCGCGGCAGGCCAGGCCGGCGAGACCGGCGAGACCGGTGCGGCGGCTACCGGGGGAGCTTGACGACCGTCACGAAGAAGTCGTCGATCCGGCGGACGACCGACACGAACTGCTCGAAGTCGACCGGCTTGGTGACGTAGGCGTTGGCGTGCAGGTGGTAGCTGCGCAGGATGTCCTCGTCGGCCTCGGACGTGGTCAGCACGACGACCGGGATGCTGCGCAGGTCCTCGTCGGCCTTGACCTCGGAGAGCACCTCGCGGCCGTCCTTGCGCGGCAGGTTCAGGTCGAGCAGCATCAGGTCGGGGCGCGGCGCGCCCTCGTACTCGCCCTCGCGGCGCAGGAACGCCATCGCCTGCTCGCCGTCGTCGACGACGTGCAGCTTGTTGGCGACCTTGTTGTGCTCGAAGGCCTCGGTGGTCAGCAGCACGTCGCCCGGGTCGTCCTCGACCAGCAGCACCTCGATGGGACGCGGCCCGTCATTCATTGTCGTCTCCGATGGGAAGGGTCCAGTGGAAGGTGGTGCCGGGGTCCTTCTCGCCGCGCTCGTCCTCGTCGAGCCAGATGCGGCCCCCGTGGTACTCGACGATCTTCTTGCAGAGTGCCAGGCCGATGCCGGTGCCGGTGTACTCGTCGCGCGGATGCAGCCGCTGGAAGATCAGGAAGATCCGGTCGGCGTACCGGGGCTCGATGCCGATCCCGTTGTCGGCGCAGGTGAACAGCCACTCGTCGCCCTCCCGCCGGACGTCGACCGCGACGTGCGGCGCGACGTCCGGGCGGCGGAACTTGATCGCGTTGCCGACCAGGTTCTGGAACAGCTGGGTGAGCTGGGTGCGCTCGCCCGGCACCGTCGGCAGGTCGGCGGCGATCTCGACCCGCGCGCCGGTCTCCTCGATCAGCGAGCCGAGGTTGTCCACCGCCTGGCCGGCGACCTCGTTCAGGTCGATCGCGTCCTCGGGACGCGCCATCCGGCCGACGCGGGAGAAGCCGAGCAGGTCGTTGATGAGCGCCTGCATCCGCTTCGCGCCGTCCACGGCGAACGCGACGTACTGCCGGCCGCGCTCGTCGAGCTGGTCGCCGTACCGGCGGTCGAGCATCTGGCAGAAGCTCGCGACCTTGCGCAGCGGCTCCTGGAGGTCGTGGCTGGCGACGTAGGCGAACTGCTCCAGCTCGGCGTTGGAGCGGCGCAGCTCGCCGGCCTGCTCGTCCAGCAGGACGGCCCGCTCGGTGCTGGTCCGCCACTCCTCGATGATCCGCCGCCGCATCGCGTCGATGATCACGGCCAGCTCGTTGATCTCGGTCGGGCCGGACACGTCCAGCCGGTGCGCGAAGTCGCCCTGCGCCACCTCGCGGACCTGCTCGCCGAGCGACGCGACGGGCCGCACGACCGTCCGCCGGATCACCAGGGCCAGCAGGATCACCGCCAGCGCGGCGATCGCCAGCGCCGCGCCGACCGACCACAGCGCGGCGTCCGAGCGCGCCCGCAGCCGGTCGGCGGCCCTCGCGTGCAGGTCGGTGATGCCGGCCTGCAGGGGCGTCATGCCGTTGCGCGCGCGGTCGAACAGCCCGCCGGCCTGCCGGCTCCGGCCGCCGGTCAGCCCGCCGCCGCCGCGCTGGGCCGCGACCGGGTCGGCGAACCGCGCGCGCCACTCCCGCGAGCCCGCGGTCACCTCGTCGACGAGGCGGACCACCCGGCCGCCGCCGGAGACGTCGGCCAGCAGCCGCCGCATCGTCGCGGCGGACGTCGCCTCCTGCGCGACCGCGGTCCGGTACTCGGCGAGCCGGTCCGAGCCGCCCTCCTCGGTGTACCGGCGGATCGCGGTGTCCTGCGCGGCGATCGCCGAGGACAGCTTGTACTGCTCCAGCGCGACCGGGTCGACCTCGTTCACCAGCGTGTCGCGCGCCTTGCCGGCCTGGTACAGCGCGGATCCGGCCACCGCGAACGCCGCGATCAGCAGGACGCCGAGGACGACGGACCCGACCCGGTAGATCTGGACGAGCCGGACGCGGCGGATGCCGCGCGGCCTGGGCAGCTCGGCGTCGGGCAGGACGACAGGCGGCGCGAGCAGCTCGGAGCCGTCGGCCGGGGCCTCGTCGCCGCCCTGTGCCTCAGTGTCCGTGGCCTCGCCGTCCTGTGTCTCAGTGTCGGGGGCCTCTGTGTCCGGGGCCTCGGCGCTCGGGGTCTCTTCGCCGGCCGGCTCCTCGGCGGCGGGTCCGCCGGCCATCACAGCTCACCCCTGCTCAGCATCAGCACCGCCAGGTCGTCGGACAGCACGTCCCCGTTCAGCCGCTCCGCCTCCGCGATCAATCCGTCCACCAGCACGTCCCCGCGCTCGCCGCGGGCATGCGCCGCGCGCGCGAGCTCCTCCAGCCCGGTCAGGTCGAGGCGCTCGCCGCCGTCGCCGACGCAGCCCTCGATCAACCCGTCGGTGTAGAGCATGATCCCCCAGGCGTCGCCGAGCTCGATCTCCTCGGCCGGCCACTCCGCGCCGGGGATCAGACCGAGCGCCGGGCCGTGCGGGCCCTCCGGGAGCGCCTGGACGCCGGACGGGCCGAACAGCAGCGGGCACGGGTGCCCGGCCCGGTGCAGCCGGGCGGTGCGCAGGTCGGGCGCGATCGTGACCATGCACAGCGTGGTGAAGATCTCCTCGCCCCAGCGCTCGTGCTCCAGGACGGCGTCGAGCGTGGACAGCAGGTTGTCGCCGGTGTGCCCGGCCAGCACGAGCGTCCGCCACGCCATGCGCAGCCGCACCCCGAGGGACGCCTCGTCGGCGCCGTGCCCGCTGACGTCGCCGATCACGCCGTGCACGGTGCCGTCGCCGGTCTGCACGGTGTCGTGGAAGTCGCCGCCGAGCAGCGCGCGGTCGCGGCCCGGCCGGTACCGGGTGAGGTGCCGCAGCGGGCCGTCCCTGAGGATCGGGACGGGCAGCAGCCCGCGCTCCAGCCGTGCGTTCTCCCGGCCCACGGCGCGCGCCTCGACCAGCTGCCGCTCGGACTCGTCGGCCCGCTTGCGCTCGATCGCGTAGCTGATGGCGCGGCCGAGCAGCGCGCCGTCCACGTCCTGCTTGACGAGGTAGTCCTGGGCGCCGGCGGCGACCGCCTGCACGCCGACGTGCGCGTCGGCGAGCCCGGTCAGCACGAGCACGGCGGTGGTGGGGGCGCGGGCGATCACCTGGCGCAGCGCGTCCAGCCCGGACGCGTCCGGCAGGGACAGGTCGACGATCACGCACTGCACGTCGGGACGCAGGCTCGCCAGCGCCTCGGCGAGCGTCCGCGCGACCGTGATCTGCACGTTCGGCTGGACCTCGGTGAGGAGCTCCTCGAACAGGTACGCGTCGCCCGGGTCGTCCTCCACCAGCAGGAGATGGGGGGAGCCGGCCACCCCCGGAAGGCGTTCGGCACCGCGACTGTGCATCGCGGTCATATCTCAGCTCCTTCGCCCCGGGAGGCCCCCGCAGGTGGGGGCGGCGTTGGTTGCCATCGAGCAAATATTACGGGCAGTCCAGTAGTGGCAGGACCGACACGCACACTATGGGGTGTTCCAGTACGGCGGTAACGATCGTCCTCCCCGGGCCACTTCCTGGTGATGGACACACCAGGACGGACGGAGGAGCACCCGGTGGCAGACGAGGCCCCCGAGAGACGCTTCACCGCGATGTACGACGCCTGCCGGCAGCGCGTGTGGGCGTACGCCGCCGCCCGCGCCGGGCGGCAGATCGCGGACGAGGTGGTGAGCGAGACGTTCGCGGTGGCGTGGCGGCGGCTCGCGGACGTGCCCGACCCGCCGCTGCCGTGGCTGCTCGGCGTCGCGCGGAACGTGCTGCGCGACGGGCACCGCGCCGAGGTGCGGCGCGAGGCGTTCACGGCCGAGCTGGCCCGCTGGGCGCCGCGGCCCGCCGGCGACGTCGCCGAGGACGTGGCCGAGCGGCTCGCCGTGGTCCGCGCGATGGCGGAGATCCCCGAGGGCGACCGGGAGATCCTGATCCTCGTCGCCTGGCAGGGGCTGAGCCCGCGCGAGGCGGCCCGCGTCGCCGCCTGCTCGCCGGCCGCGCTGCGCGTCCGGCTGCACCGGGCCCGCAAGCGCCTGCTGCGCGCCGCCGACGACGGGCTCGACGCCGCCGGACACCCGGCCGCCGCAGAGGCGCGGGCCACAGTGCCTCCGGGCGGCGCTGGGCGCGGGCCGGGGGCTGAGGCGGTGGGACGTCCGGTACGTCCGCAGATGGGAATCGTCAGTGAGGAGAGGGCATGAACGACGTGCTGCGGACGCTGCGCGAGGCCAGGCCGGCGGAGCTGAGCCCGGACGCGCCGGTCGACGAGGGCGTCCGGCGGGCCGAGCTGGCGCGCGCGATGGCGGCGCCGGCCGGTGACCGGACGCGCGAGGCGCGGGTCCCGCGCCGGTCGCGGGTGCGACCGATGTGGGGGCTCGGGCTGGCCGGTGCGGTCGCGGCGGCGTCGGTGGGCGTGGTCGCCGTCACCTCCGGCGGCGACGGCGGGGCACCGGGGACGCCGGGGCACGGCACGCAGGCCGGCCCGGGGGAGCGGCCGATGGACGCCCGGACCGTGCTGCTCGCCGCCGCCGAGAAGCTGGACGGGGCGTCCGAGCCGGCCGGCGCGTACTGGCACAAGGTGGTGGTCGGCAGCGACTCGATGATGGCGACGGGCGCGGGCGGCGAGCGCTACAGCGTCCTGCTCAACGAGAAGTCCGAGGAGTGGGCGCCCGCGAAGCCCGGCGGCAAGATGGTCGCGCGGCAGCAGCGGCTCGGCGCCGCGCCCGCGACCAAGGCCGACGCGGCGGCGTGGAAGCGCGCGGGGTCGCCGTCGACCCTGTCGCTCCAGGTGGCGATCCAGCCGAGCGGCAAGGGCGGCTACAAGGCCATGAAGGTGTCGACCGGGCCGGGGCCGGTGGAGACCAGCCGGACCGCGCTCGTGGGCGGCGACAAGGTCTACTGGCTCGGCCGGAACGTGTCCATGAAGCAGCTGCAGAGCCTGCCGGGCGACCCGGTGCGGCTGAAGAAGGAGCTGCTGCGCTGGTACGGCGGGCACGACACCGAGTCGTCGAGCATGCCGATGAAGGCGGACGCGTGGCTGTTCCGCGTCGCGGGCAGCCTGGTGACCGAGCTGCCCGTCACGCCGAAGGTGCGGGCGGGGGCGTTCCGGATGCTGGCCGGGCTGAAGACGGTCCAGTCGGTCGGGAAGGTCACCGACGTGAAGGGGCGCACCGGGAACGCCATCGGGATGGTGGAGAAGGAGCCGAGCGGGGTCGTCCGGCAGCTGCTGGTGATCGACCCGGCCAGCGGAAAGGCGCTGGCGGAGGAACGGGTGCTGGTGACGCCGTCCGCGAAGGAGCCGCGGCCCGCCGGGACGGTGCTCGGCTCCACCGCCGTGATCGCGATGGAATGGACGGATTCGGCGCCGAAGTGACGCGCCGGGCAATGGCGGGCGCCGGTTAGCGGGCGCGCGTTGGGGAGGGGACGGTGCCGGGCCGTGACGGGCCGCGCGCCGTCCCTTCCGCCGCTTCCGGCCGATGCCTGATGATCGGGAAGTGATCAGGTGTGATCGGGATGTGATCAGGCGCTTTTCGGGGTCTGGCGGGCGGTTCTCTGGACGGCCCGGCGCTGCGCTGCGGCGTTGCGGGCACGGTTCAGGCTGTCGCGGACGCGGGCGGCGCCGCGCATTGCGGTGGTGGTGTCCTTGACGCGTCCGGCATAGGCGGCGAGGACCTCCGCGACGGGCGGCGGCTGCCATTCCTCCTTGGCGGTGACCGGCGGGACGGGGGGTGCGGCGGGCCCTGTGGTGGGTACTGTGGTGGGCTCTGAGGCGGGCACCGCGGCGGGGGCGGTATTTCCGGGCACGGGGACGAGCGCGAGATGCGATTGGCAGTGCGGGCACTGCACCCCCGGATGGGTGTCTCTGCTCATAACACAAATCATTACCCGTGCCACTGACAAAACTGCGGCGCGCCCTTTTGACGATCAACCGACTGCGGTCCGGCCGCCTGCGGATCATGGCGCGAGAGGGCGCACGCCCTTGCGGGCGGCCGGATGCGCCGACCGCCGTCCGAAGGACGAAAAGGGCTGGTGGGAGCGGGTGCGGCCGGCCGCCTCGGGGTGCTGGTGGCGGACGAACAGCAGCCCGCAGCACACCAGCGCGATCGCGACCGCGAGCCAGGCGGCCATCCGCCCGGCGCGCAGCCCGTACCCGCTGGTGATCCACAGCACGTGCAGGGCCCAGCGCCGCCACTGGCGCTGCTCGCTGCGCCGGCGCATCTCCAGCGCGCTGTAGCGGAAGTCGCGCGCGAGACGGGCCCGGTCGGAGTCGGCCGAGGCGCGGGCCAGCTCCCGGTAGAGGGTCTCCAGCCCGTCGTCGCCGCCCCCTGAACCGGCGGCGTCGCGCGCCAGGTCGTCGGCGAGCACGGCGCGGGCGCCGCGCCGGAGCCGCCACCGGCGCCGGGCCGGGACGGTCGCGAACGGGCAGTCGCCGCTGATCCGCAGCCGGTCGGGGTGGACGAGGCCGAGGAAGCCGCACCCGCTGAGGTCGACGTCGGCGAGGTGCAGGTGCGCCGCGTCCACCCGGCGCAGCGACACGACCCGGACCGCCGCTGGACCGGTCCACGCCGCCGGCTCGGCGAGCCCCTGGATCGGGTGCGGCAGCGACCGGACGTTCACCGCCGCGTCGAAGCAGGCGCCCTCCAGGTCGAGCTCGGCGCGCCGCAGCCGGAACTCGGCCTCGCCGTGCACCGTCACGGCGCGCGCGTTCACCAGCCGGGCCGCCGCGTGCACGCGCAGCCCGCCGAGCGCCGCCGCGTCCGCGAGCCCGATCCGGCCGCCGGCGACCAGCGGGCCGAGCCACAGCCCGCGCCGGAACCGGGTGCGCTCGAACCGGGCGTGCCGGGCGACGCGGACCCGCCGGAACGACACGGCGCCGCCGAAGCAGGCGCCCTGCATCGCCGCGTCCCGCCCGAACCGGGCCCGGTCGAAGCAGGCGGCGCCGAAGAACACGGCCATCCGGAAGGCGGCGTCGGCGTGCCAGACGGCCTCGCCGAACAGGGCGTCCCCGGTGAACACGGCCTCCTCGAAGGAGGCGTGCCGGTGGAAGCGCGCCTCGTGGAAGGAGGCGTTGCCGCCGAACCGCGCGCCCCGGAACGAGACGTTGCCGAAGAACCGGGCGTCGAAGAACGAGGCGCCGTCGAGGAAGCAGGCGCCGTCGAACGAGCTGTCGCCCTCGACGCACGCCCCGCGCAGCACCGCGTGCGAGGGCAGCACGGCGCCGTCGAACCGGGTCCGGCCGAGGTGCGGGCGCCCGTCCGGGCCGGTGACCGCGTCGAGCACCGCGTCCAGCAGCCACGCGGGGACCGTCACGCCCCGCAGGTCGAGGTCGCCGCCGGGGCGCAGCCCGGCCGCGAACCGCGCGAACTCGGCGGGCGCGAGGTGGGCGGGGCAGCCCCCGAACCCGCCGGCGGCGCGCCCGGTGCACCCGTGGACGGCCGAGCACCGCGGCCACAGGAGCGCGGTGGCAGGCGGAGGGGAAGGCTCGTGAGAGGTCACGTGTCCCGTTCTACCTACCGCGGGTTCCGGCGGGAAGCTCTCCCGGTGGCCAGGTCGTTACTTCCGCATGGTTACTGTACGCAGGGGAACGGCCACACTAGGACGTTGATTGGCCGTTTACCACGCCTGTCACCGGTTTCGCGCAAGTCCCTGGTTCTTCATCGGGTTTGTCCCTGCCGTCGTACTGTGAGCGCATGGGGGAACGGAGCCGCTGGATCGCCGACCTGGACGCGCTTCCCGGCGACGCCCCGGACCTCGCGGACCGCCTGCTGCGCCGCCTCGTGGACGCGGGGATCGTGGTGGCCGAGCGGACCGACTGCGTGCTCGGCGACGTCCCCGGCGGGTACGCGCCCGGCCCCGCCGCCGGATCGGTGGTGATGGGCGACCCGGCCGGCTTCCCGGACGTGTGGCCGAACGGCATGGAGATCGACGTCGGCCGCGGCGCCTACTACGGGACGATGCGCGAGGACGACCGGGTGCGGTGCCCGCACTGCGGCGCGTGGCTGCCGTTCGAGACCGTCCTGGACGCGGTCGAGGAGTGGCAGGACGGCGGCCCGGACGCGCTGGTCTGCGCGCGCTGCGGCGTGCGGACGGGCTTCAACGGGTGGCGGTGGCCGGTGCCGTGCGCGTTCGCGGAACTGGGGCTGCGGTTCTGGAACTGGCCGCCGCTGAGCGACGCGTTCGTCACCGGTCTGGCGGCGTGGCTGGGCCACCGCCTGGTCGCCGGATCTTTCGGCACGTAGCGGGCAAAACCCGAGTGATCAACAGGAACCACGGGCATGATCGACGTATCTGACTCATCGCCGAAACATCTCTGTTCCACCGCTGTTCACCTTGGTCAGGAAAAATTGGGGACATGACCGTCAACCCAGGACACCATCTTCCTCGTGCCTCCGAAGCGCTGCCCGACGACCGCTTCCTCGACCGCGAAGAGAGCTGGCTGCGCTTCAACCAACGCGTCCTGGAGCTGGCGGAGGATCCGGAGCTGCCGCTGCTGGAGCGCGTCCGGTTCCTGTCGATCTTCTCGAGCAACCTCGACGAGTTCTTCATGGTCCGCGTCGCCGGCCTCGCCCGCCGGATGGCGACCGGCCTCGCCGTCCAGTCCGCCAGCGGCCGGCAGCCCCGCGAGGTGCTGGAGCGCACCGGCGCGGTCGCGCACGGGCTGATGCGCCGGCACGCCGCCTGCTTCCGCGAGGAGGTCCTGCCCGACCTCGCCAAGGAGGGCATCGAGATCCTGCGCTGGGACGAGCTGGCCGAGACCGAGCAGGAGCGGCTGCGCCGGCTGTTCCGCGACCGGATCTACCCGGTGCTCACCCCGCTCGTCGTCGACTCCGCGCACCCCTTCCCCTACATCTCCGGGCTGTCGCTGAACCTCGCCGTGATCGTCCGCGACCCGGAGACGGACGCGACGATGTTCGCCCGGGTCAAGGTGCCGCCGCTGCTGCCGCGCTTCTTCGAGGCGTCCCCCGACCGGTTCACCCCGCTCGAGGACGTGATCGCCGCGCACCTCGGGCAGCTGTTCGTCGGGATGGAGGTCGTCGAGCACCACGCGTTCCGGGTCACCCGCAACCAGGACCTGGAGATCGACGACGACATCAGCGAGGGGCTGCTGCAGGCCCTGGAGCGCGAGCTGCTGCGCCGCCGGTTCGGCCCCGTCGTCCGGCTGGAGGTCGAGGAGTCGATCTCCGAGGGCGTGCTGGAGCTGCTCACCACCGAGCTCGCCATCGAGGAGGGCCAGATCTACCGGGTCGTCGGCCCGCTCGACCTCGGCGGCCTCGGCGCCATCGCCGACCTGGACCGGCCCGAGCTGAAGTACCCGCCGTTCGTGCCGTCCAAGGAGGCGCTGCCGGAGGACGTCAGCATCTTCTCGGCGATCCGCGAGGGCGACGTGCTCCTCCACCACCCCTACGACTCGTTCACCACGACCGTGCAGCGGCTGATCGAGGACGCCGCCGCCGACCCCGGCGTGCTGGCGATCAAGCAGACGCTGTACCGCACGTCCGGCGACTCCCCGATCGTGGACGCGCTGATGAGCGCCGCCGAGGCCGGCAAGCAGGTCGTCGTGGTCGTGGAGCTGAAGGCCCGCTTCGACGAGCGCGCCAACATCGCGTGGGCGCGCAAGCTGGAGACGGCCGGCTGCCACGTCGTGTACGGGTTCGTCGGGCTGAAGACACACTGCAAGCTCGCGCTGGTCGTCCGGCAGGACTCCGACGGCCAGCTGCGCCGCTACTGCCACATCGGCACCGGCAACTACCACCCGAAGACCGCCCGCCTCTACGAGGACTTCGGCCTGCTGACCTGCGCGCCCGACGTCGGCGAGGACGTCAGCGCGCTGTTCAACCACCTCACCGGCTACTCCCGGCAGAGCCACTACAACCGGCTGCTGGTCGCGCCGAACAGCCTGCGGTCCGGGCTCGTCCAGCGGATCGAGCACGAGATCGACAACCACCGCGCCGGGCACCGCGCGCGGATCCGGATCAAGTGCAACTCGCTGGTCGACGAGGTGGTCATCGACGCGCTGTACCGGGCGTCGCGGGCCGGCGTGCCGGTGGACGTGTGGGTGCGCGGCATCTGCGCGCTGCGGCCGGGCGTGCCCGGGCTGTCGGAGACGATCCGGGTGCGCAGCGTCCTCGGCCGGTTCCTGGAGCACTCGCGGGTGTTCGCGTTCGAGAACGGCGGCGAGCCGGAGGTGTGGTTCGGCAGCGCCGACCTGATGCACCGCAACCTCGACCGCCGCGTCGAGGCGCTCGTCACGGTCACCGACCGGGGCCAGCGCGACGACCTGATCGCGCTGCTCGACCGGGCGATGGACGAGGGCACGCACGCCTGGGCGCTGGCCGGCGACGGCACCTGGACGCGCAGCGAGGCCGGCCCCGGCGAGACGCTGCTGGACATCCAGACCCACCTGGTGCGGAGCCGGCGCTGGAGGACGGTCGATGGCTGACGCCGACGACGCTGCGGGGCTCATCCGCGCGGCGGGCGCCGTGCTGTGGCGGGACGGCCCGGACGGCCCCGAGTTCGCGGTGGCGCACCGCCCCAGGTACGACGACTGGTCGTTCCCGAAGGGCAAGCTCGACCCGGGCGAGCACGTGCTGCGCGCCGCCGTCCGGGAGATCGAGGAGGAGACCGGCCTGGTGCCGCGCCTCGGCCGGCGCCTGCCGACCGCCGAGTACCGGCACGGCGAGCGGCCGAAGCGGGTCGACTACTGGGCGGCGCGGCCCGTCGCGGAGGCCGCGTTCACGCCGAACGAGGAGGTCGACGAGCTGGCGTGGCTGCCCGCCCGCGAGGCCGGGGACCGGCTGAGCTACCGGCACGACGCCGCCCTGCTCCGCGCGTTCCTGGAGGGCCCGCCGCGCACCTGGCCGCTGATGATCGTCCGGCACGGGTCGGCGGGGGAGAAGCACGACTGGCGCGAGCCCGACGAGCTGCGCCCCCTCGACGCCCGGGGCCGGGCCCAGGCCGCCTCGCTCGCCGCGCTGCTGCACTCCTACGGCCCGGCGCGGCTGCTCAGCTCGGCGACGGCGCGCTGCCTGGAGACCGTCCTGCCGTACGCGCGCCGCGTCCGCGCCGACGTCGTCACCGACGCCGCGTTCACGGTCGGGGAGACCGGCCCCGACCGCGCCCGCGAACGCCTGCTGGACCTGCTCAGCGACGAGGCCCCGACCATCGTCTGCACGCACGGCGAGAACGTGTCCGAGCTGGTCAGCGGCCTGTGCCGGGAACTGGGCGAGAAGGTGCCGGACGACCCGAGCCTCCGCAAGGGGGAGTTCTGGGTGGCCCACGTCGGCGCCGGCACCCTCACCTCCCTGGAGCGCCACACGCCCTGAGACCGAGACTCAGAAGGCGGGGCCGAGGGTCTGGGACCAGGTCACCGACAGCCTGTCGCGCGCGGTCTCGGCCGCGCACCGCTCCCACCCGTACAGGACGCCGAGGTCGAACGCCTCGGCCGGGTTCCTGGTGCGCGCCGCCGCGGCCTTGAGGAACTCCATCGCGATGACGCCGTCCTGGTAGCCGCCCAGTACCTCCTGGATGCGCTTGGCGTCCTTCGCCACCCTCTTGGCCGCCACCCCCAGCACGGGCATGGCGAGCTCGGCGGCGTACCGCGCGCGCTTGGCCGCCTTACGGGTCTCGTGCCGCGCCACCTCCGCGTCCTCGGCGATCGCAATGGACGCGTACGCCCTGCCCATCCGGTTCCACGACCGCGTCACCAGCTCGGGGAGTTCCTTGCGCGCCTTACGCGCGGCGGCCTCCGCCAACGGCGGCTCCGCCACGAGACGGTCCAGCTCGTCCAGCAGGGCGAAATAGCGGGGCTCCTTGAGGGAGGCGTTCAGCCGCCTGTAGGCGGTGCGCTCCTGGTGGGCGAGATCGTCCAGCCAGTTGGGGGACGCGCCGTCCAGCCGGTCCTTGAACCGCATCCGCAGCACCTCGCAGTCGCGGACCTCGCCCAGCACTGCCGCGAGCCACTTCAGCTCCGGCTCCAGCGGCTCGGTCCGCTCCTCGTCGAGGACGGGCCGGTACGCCTTCAGCGCGCTGCGGATCCGGCGGACCGCCACCCGCATCCGGTGCACGGCGTCGTCCTCGGCCAGCCGCGCCTTCGGGTCGAACCGCACGACGGCCTCGACCTGCGCGGCGAGGTAGGCCATCACCGCGTCGCCCGTCGTCGCGGGGCCCTTGCCGTTGTCGATCGCCGCCACCAGCCGCCCCTTGCACACCGCCCGCGCCCGCGCCGCCTCCGAGGGCACGATCGCGTCGCCCAGCAGCCGGCCCAGCTTCGAGGACGACTTGGCCCGCCGCGCCCCCGCCTTCCGCAGCCGCTTGCCGGCCGCCTTCAGCAGGTCCGCCGGCCCGTCCCCCAGCTCGACCTCGATCTCCCGCCACCGCTGCGCCTGCCCGTCCGCGGAGCCGCGCGCGTCCCGGCCGGTCACCTGGTCGTCGGCGACCTCCGCGAGCATCGCGCCGTCGGCCCCGTACAGCCGGACGACCGTCCGCCGCGTCTCCAGTGTCGCCACCGGGTCCAGCGGCGCGCCTCGCGTGTACGCCGCGACCAGCCCCGCGAGCCGAGCCGGGACGACCCGCGGCCGCCCCAGCGGCGCCCGCAGCTCCTGCCTGCTGTCCGGCCCCGCCGGCATCTTCAGGTGCCAGCCCGCGTCCGCACCGCCGCGCCGCCGCCGCAGCGTGATCCCGTGCGCGGCCAGCCGGAGGTCCGGCGTGTCGAAGTAGCTCGCGTGCAGCTCGACGACCTCCGGGTCCGCCGCCGACTCCGCGCCCGGCAGCCCGCCCAGGTCAGGAAGAACGAAATCGGCTCCGGCGTCGTACTTCTGCTCGATCTCGAGATGCCTTTCAGGCACGATCAGCTCCTTCGGGGGACGGGTTCAATGGCGGCGGGCACACCCGGATGACCAGCATTTCACGGCAAGGTGAACGGAAGCGGAAAAGCCGGCGGCCTACGATTCGTGCGTGCGCACCCTCGTCCTCTGGGACATCGACCACACCCTCCTGAACGCGGGCGGCCTGTCCGTGGACATCTACGCGCAGGTGTTCCACCGCGTCATCGGCCGCCCGCCCGAACGCGTCGCCCCGATGGCCGGCCGCACCGACCGCGCCATCACCACCGACACATTGCGTCACCACGGCATCGACCCCACGCCCGGCGTCCTCGCGGACTTCACCGACGCGCTCGCCCTCGCCTTCGAGGCGCGCGCGCACGAACTGGCGGCCCGGGGGAGGACGCACGACGGCGCGCGCGGCGTCCTGGAGGCCCTCGCGGCACGGCCGGACGTGATCCAGTCCGTCCTGACCGGCAACATGGCGCAGATCGCCGCCTGCAAGCTGAAGGCCTTCGGCCTCGACGCGTTCCTCGACCTGGAGATCGGCGCCTACGGGATGGACGGCGTCGAGCGGCCGCCGCTGGTGGAACTCGCCCGCGAGCGCACCGCCGCGAAGTACGGGGAGCGGTTCGGGCCGTCCAGCACCGTCCTGATCGGCGACACGCCGCACGACGTCCGCGCGGGGCACGAGGGCGGCGCCCGGGTCGTCGCGGTGGCGACCGGCGCCACGTCCGCCGCCGACCTGCGCCTGTCGGGCGCCGACACCGTCCTGACCGACCTGACCGACACCGCGCAGGTCATCGACCTGATCCTCGGCACCGCCGGTTAGTGCGCAGCGCCGTCCGCCGGACGGGGCGCGGCGGTCAGCGTGAGGCTGCCGGGCAGGGCGGCCATGGCGTCGCGGAAGCGGGCCGCGAGGTCGGACGCCGAGGGCGGATCCGCCGCCGTGGCGGCCCAGGCTTCGAGGGCGTGCCGCCACGCGGCGACCATCATGTCGCCCGCCAGGCGGGGCCGCGCGTCGTCCGGCAGGTCGAGCCGGCGGTGCAGGACGGCGAGCACGGACCGCATGGTGCTCTCGCAGAAGTGCAGGCCGTGCGCGTCCATCGAGGGGGTCGCCTGGAGCAGGCGGTAGCTGAGGACGGCCCGGCCCGCCCACGCCTCGTCCGCCACCCGGTCCAGTGCCGCAAGCAGCGTCGACTCCATCAGGCCCAGCAGCGGCCGGCCGTCGGCCGGGGCGTTCTCCAGCTCTTCGAGGAAGGCCCGCCACATGTCCTCGAGCGGCGCCATCGCGACGTCCTCCTTGCCGCGGAAGTAGCGGAAGAACGTGCGCTTGGACACCTCGACCTCGTCGCACACCTCGTCGAGCGTGACCCGGCCGAAGCCGTGCTCGCCGAACAGGGTCAGGGCCGCGTCGACCAGCGCCTGGCGGGTGCGCTGCTTCTTGCGTTCGCGCAGCGACGGAGCCGTGGTCATGGCCCCGAGTGTATCCGAGGAGCGAACGCCCCTTGCAGGCTTATGCCACTGAGGGGCATAAAGTGGTGATCGTTCCTCTGCTCGGAAAGGTGGCACCCATGCGTGCTCTGCTCGTCGACCACTCGTCCGCGTCCGGCCTGCGCCTCGGCGAGACCGCCGATCCCGTCCCGGAGCCGCACCAGGCGCTGGTCCGGGTGAGCGCCACCTCGCTGAACTTCGGCGAGGTCAGGCACGGCATCGCCGGCTCACCGGACGGCACCGTGCTCGGCTGGGACGCCGCCGGCGTGGTCGAGCGCGCCGCCGCCGACGGGTCCGGACCGGCCGCCGGCACCCCCGTGGTGACGATCGGCTTCGACGGCGCCTGGGCGGAGCTGCGCGCCGTCGTCGCCGCCATGCTCGGCACCGTCCCGGCCGGGGCCGATCTCGGCGCGATCAGCACGATCCCGGTGGCGGGCGCCAGCGCGCTGCGCGCCCTGCGCAAGTTCGGCCCGCTGCTGGGCAAGCGCGTCCTGGTGACGGGCGCCACCGGAGGTGTTGGCCGGTACGCCGTGCAGCTCGCCCGGCGCGGAGGGGCCCGCGTCGTCGCGTCCACCGGCGACCCGGCCGCGCACGGCGACGCGCTGCGCGCGCTCGGCGCCCACGAGGTGGTCGCGCACCCCGAGCAGACGGACGGCCTGGTGGACGGGGTTGTGGACAACGTCGGTGGCCCTCAGCTCGTCGCGGCGTTCGGCAAGCTGGCACCGCACGGCAGCCTGGTCGCGGTCGGCCACGCGACCGACGAACCGGAGACCTTCCCGTTCGGCGCCCTCTTCGGAAACGACGGCCGGCACGACCGGTCCCTCGTCACCTTCTACCTGCTCGGCGGCAGCATCGACCTCGCCGCCGACCTGACGTGGCTCGCCGGGCAGGTCGCCGCCGGGCACCTCGACCCGGGGACCTCGTGGCGCGGCGGCTGGGAGCAGGCGGACGAGGCCGTCGCCGCCCTGCTCGACCGCCGCCTGCACGGCAAGGCGGTCCTGGAGATCGGCTGAGGGCGCCGGGGGCCGTCCTGGCACACTGCTCGGCGTGAGCAGGGAAGACGGGACGGGGCGGCGCGGGCGCCCGGCGCGGCTGACCCGCGACCGCATCGTGGACGCGGCGGCGCGGATCGTCGGCCGCGAAGGCAGCGCGGCGCTGTCGATGCGGAAGGTCGCCGACGAGCTGGGCAGCGCGCCGATGAGCATCTACCGGCACGTCCGCGACAAGGACGAGCTGCTGGTGCTCGTGCTCGACCGCATCGTCGCCGGGCTGCCCCGTCCAGAGCTCCCCGGCGACCCGCGCGAACGGCTGCTGACCCTGCTGACCTGGGAGCACGACGAGCTGGCCAAGCGGCCGTGGATCGCCGGGGTGCTGGCCGGCGGCGACCTCATGGCGCCCGCGATCGTGTGGCTGCTGGAGGAGATCTACGCCGCGTGGCGGGCGTGCGGGCTCACCCTCGCGCAGGCGGCCGCGGCCAACCGGATCGTCTGGGGCTTCCTGCTCAGCGACCTGCTGCAGCGCGCGGACGTCCCGCGCGACCGGGCGCCGTACCAGGTCGCCGTGCCCGCCGCGGTCGACCCGGCCGCCCACCCCAACCTCGCCGAGCTGGCCGGCTACTGGACCGCGCCCGACCGCCGCGACCGCTTCGCCGCCGACCTGTCGTCCCTGGTCGACGCCCTGATCGCCACGCCGCCCCGGGTCGTTTGACATTTATGCGTACGCGTACGCACCATGGATCCATGGATGCGCACACCCTGTACCGGCGCTGGCTCTTCGACGCGTGGTCCGGGGACTACGACGTCCTCGGGGAGATCCTCACGCCCGGATTCACCGGCCACTGGCCCGGCATGGACGTCCACGGCCCCGACGGCGCCGCCGAGCAGATCCGCCAGTCCCACGCCTACTTCTCCGATATCGAGAACACCCTGGACATCGGGCCGCTCGTCGACGGCGACCTCGTGGCCGCCCACTGGACCTTCCACGGCTCCTACCAGGGCGGGATCCCCGGCACCACCGCCGCGCCCGGCACCCGGATCTCGTTCGTCGGCCACGACCTCTTCCGCATGGAGGACGGGCGCTTCGCCGAATACTGGCCCGTCTCCGACGGGCTCGGCATGATGCGGTCCCTCGGCGCTTTCTGAGATGCGCCGCTCGGGTCCGGGCTTGTAGAACTTTGTCCATGCCTGAGCTCGTTCGTCCCACGACCGACGTCCACGCCTCCTTCCTCGCGGCGATGGCGGAATTCCGCGAGGAGGGGCGCGGCGGCCCCGACGACCGCAGCCAGATCGGCCACGACCTGCGCCAACTCGGCATCGAAGGGCTGACCGCCACGGACGCCTTCGCCGCCTACGTCGCCCGCCTCAACGCCGAGCCGCTGCCGGAGACGCCGCGTCCCGAGGGCTTCGTGCCGTCCACCACGTTCTGGCTGGTCGACGGGCCGGAGTTCCTCGGCCGGATCCAGCTCCGCCACCGGCTCACCGAATGGCTGCGCGACGTCGGCGGGCACATCGGCTACGACGTCCGCAAATCCGCGCGCCGCCGAGGCCA
Source organism: Actinomadura napierensis (assembly GCF_039529375.1). Classification (NCBI taxonomy): domain Bacteria; kingdom Bacillati; phylum Actinomycetota; class Actinomycetes; order Streptosporangiales; family Thermomonosporaceae; genus Actinomadura; species Actinomadura napierensis. The sequence goes on along the minus strand of NZ_BAAAMR010000019.1, from coordinate 19,807 downwards.
CGCGTCCCGCATGCTCCGCGAGATCCTCTCGTACGCCCACGGCCTCGGCATCGACCCGGCCCTCGTCACCTGCGACGTCGACAACCTCGGCTCCCGGAGGGTCATCGAAGCCTGCGGCGGCGTCCTCGAAGACGTCCGCGCCGGCAAGCGCCGCTACTGGATCCCGACCGCCTAGAGCGCGAGCTTGAACCCTTCGTGGCTGCGGGCGAACCCGATCGAGACGTAGAAGCGGTGGGCGTCCTCACGCCGCTTGTTGCTCGTCAGCTGGACGATCGCGCAGCCGCGTGCGCGAGCCCTCGCGATCGCGCCGTCCATCAGCGTCCGGCCGAGCCCGCCGCCGCGCCGGTCCGCGCGAACCCGCACCGCCTCGATCAACGCCCGCTCGGCACCGCCCTTGCCGAGCCCGGGAATGTAGGTCGCCTGCAGGCACCCCACCACGGTGCCCCCGTCCACGAGCACCAACATCTCGTTGCGCGGATCATCGTCGATCGCCGCGAACGCCCGCTCGTACGCCTCCGTCACCACGACCGACGCCGGATCGACCACCTTCTCCTCGTCCGCCAGCAACGCCAGAACCGCCGGCAGATCGTCACGCGTCGCCGCCCGCACAGAAACCATGATCCCGACCCTAACCGCGTGGCACCCGCCCACCGGACGGGTGCCACGGGCCCTGGTCAGCAGCCGTTGAGCGTCGAGGTGAGCGCGCTCTTCTCCGCGCTGTCCACGGTGAGGTCGTAGGACCACTTCACCTGGACCCAGGCGCGCGCGTAGGTGCAGCGGAAGGCGGTGCGGGACGGCTGCCACTCGGCGGGGTCCTTGTCGCCCTTCGCCTGGTTGACGTTGTCGGTGACCGCCCACAGCTGCGGGCTGCCGAGGTCGTTGGCGTAGTCCTGCCGGTGCGCGGTCGTCCAGGCCCAGGCGCCCGACGCCCACGCCTCGGCGAGCGGCACCATGTGGTCGATGTCCACATCGGCCGGCGACGTCCAGGTGGCACCGTCGTACGGCGAGTACCAGGAGCCGGACGTCGGGTAGCAGGAGGAGTCCGTGCTCACGTTCGTCCCGTCGCGCTTGAGCACCGTCTCGCGGGTGTTGCAGGTGCCGGAGATGGTGATCCAGTGCGGGAACAGCGAGCGGTCGTAGGAACTGGCATGCGATTCGGCGGCCACGGTCAGCTCTGCGAGCCGGGTGCGGGCCGTACTGGCGGACGGGATGTTCGGCGGGGTCGCGGACGCCGGTGCCTGCACGGCGACGAGCAGTGCGCCCAGCAGCGCCGCCGGCAGCAGGAACAGGAGCAGACGTCGCATCGAGGATGCCCTTCTGCGGCCGCCCACCGGCGGGGACCGGACTCCCCGAACAGGGCACGGGGACGACAGCCCCGATACCGTGACATTTAGGGCAACTCAGTGAAACGTCACTGATTGCCCAGAAGACACCCCCACCTTGGTCGAAACCTGTCGACCAACCCCGTCACCAGCCCCAACAGCGCCCCACCCAGCACCCCGCCACAAAAATTCACCCGCCCCGCCCCCCGCATTAACGCACCATTCCCGAGCCCACCAACGCTTACCAATCGGGGTCAGACTCCTTGAAAGAAACGCAGGCCCGACCTAGAATTCGACCGTCGCGTGACCAGGAAGGCGAGCATCGCCAAGGCGAAGACCAAGGCCGCCTACGTCAGACGCGAACTCGCGGATGACCACGTCCGCGAGGGGCTGGAGGTCGTGACACCGGCCGCATCAAGGAACTCGCGCACCTAGCGGACGAATGCATGAGCTTCCAGGTATCACGTGAGAACGCCGCGCGGTCGATTCCCGCACCCAACGGCTTCGACTATTCGATGAGCGGCCGGTACCTGTATTGCCGCGTCACGAACGTCAACATCGTCATCGACTGGGAAGGCTTCGACTACTCCCGCCCCGGCGTGCTGGACACGGGCACCGGACTGGACGAGGTTTCCGCCGAGCACGACGTGGAGCGAATAGCCCGCGCCATAGTCACCGTCCTGTGCTAACCCACCCGGCCGCACACCCCGCGATACGCCTCCCGAAGGTCACCCGCCTCCGGAACGCCCAACCCGTCGGCCGCCCCGACGACTTCCGCCGCCCGCCAGTAGTTGAACGGCACCAGCCGCCCGCTCAGCAGAGGATGCCGGTCAGGTCGGTGACGGACGGGTGCTTTGGGTAGCGGGTTTTCAAGATGCGGTGGACGTGGGCGATGTCGCGGGGAGTCTTCGTGCCGCCCGTCGCGGCGAGGACCTCGACGGCCGCCCGCAGTTCGGCGACCGCGTGTTCCGGATCGCCCGCCAGTGCCCGGGCCGCCGCCGCCTTCACGCGATACCAGGCGACCCACTCGGACCCGCGGATGCTTTCGGGCATCGCCTGGATGCCGTCGGTGAGGAGGTCGGCGGCGGTGGTGTGCTCTTCCAGGTACCCGAAGATCAGGCCGCGCTGCATGGTGAGCATCGCGGCGCCATAGAAGTAGAGGCCGTCCGGATCGGCGGCGCCTCCCTGCCCGGCGAGGACGTCCTCGGCGCGTCCGATGGCCTGGAGAGCGCCCTGCCGGTCGCGGAGCAGGGCCAGCGCCCGGCCGCGCTGCTGGGTCGCGACGGCACGCGTGCCCGGCGCCGTCGCCAGCCCGGCGGCGGTCTCGGAGAGGCTCGCCATGTCGCGGTACTCGCCGCTCGCCCAGGCCAGATGGCCACGCATCGAAAGTGCGGTCGCGGCCAGGTCCTTGTCGCCGGCCTGGAGGCCGAGACGGAGTGCCTGGTCGTAGAGCGGTGCGGCGGCAGCGTGCGCGTCCACGGCGGTGCTCAGCCATCCGTTGAACTGGGATGCCTCGGACGCGAGCGCCAGCAACCGGGCGGCGTGGGCGTCCGGAGCCTCGCGCAGCAGGCGCATCACCAGGGCCAAGTGTGCCTGCGCGGCGCCGAGCACGGCCTGCGAGCCGATCACGTCCTCCACACGCCGCTGGTTGGCCAGCGTGGCCGCCAGCCCGTCGATCACGGTGCCGTCGAGCCGGGCCGGATTCCGCACCGCGAAGGCGAGCCGCTCGCCGTCCCCGGAGGCCTCTCGCGGCCCGGCGTCACCTCCGAAGAGGCTTTCTTCGGGGGTGTTGAGGGCGGCGGCGTAGAGGAGGCGGTAGCGGGGGCCTACTGCGTGTTCGCCGGCTTCGTGGCCGCGGATCGTCCGCTCGAGGTCGCGAAGCGACGGGAGGCGTTGCCGGACGCGGTCGGACGCCACCTCGCGGAACCGTTCGGCCAGGTCGGCGACCGTCAGGCCGTGCGCCTTCCGGGCCGCCCGCAACCGCTCCCCGACGCGCTTCTTCTCGGACACCGCAGTGCACCTCGTTCCGGATATCCGCGGAGATGGTCCGTGTCCACGCTCATCTCCGATTATCACGGTGACCTGCGCCACTCGCTATCGATTCACTGAGAGTGACCGATACGGCACCGAACGAGGAATGGCGGGCGATGAGATGACGGGCGCGAAAAGGGGTGGGCCGCCAGCGCTTTTTGCGTGGGACGTCGTCCTGTGCGACGGGGGCGCGAGCGGGGTCACGGACGACCAGGTCGTTGCGCTCCGGCACGTCCGGCGGGTTCTTCAGGAGGCGGACGCGGAGAGCCGGGGGAAGGTGCGGCGGGTCACGGTGGGGCTTTCGGGGCGTGTGGAGTATGTCGAGCTCGGCGTCGTCGCCGAGGCCTGGCGCGACGGCGCGGCGGTGGTGTGGGCGTGGTGACGGAGGTCGAGCACCTGGAGCGGCTGGCCGGCGCGCTGGACGCGGCGGGCTGGACGGTCGGTCGACGCTACGAAGGGGCGCCGTTGGTGCGGGTCTCTTCGCCGAAGGCGCCGCACATCGGGGACAGCATCCGAGTGAAGGACGGTGTGGGCGGGGTGCCGTGGTACGTGTCGTCGTGCGGTGACCCGATGGCGCCGTGTCACGACGTGCGGCGGGCGTGTGCGGAGGTCGGCGCGCTATTGGCGTTGTTCGCAGCGGTGCAGGGGGCTTAGCGCCCGCACAAGAACGGTCAGAGGGCGAGCCGTCAGGCGAGCCCTCTGGGCCGGGCTTGCAAATCACAGGTGGTATTTCATGCCCATGTGGGAGGGGCGGAAGCCGATCTTCTGGTAAAAGCGGATCGCGTCGGGGCGCTGGCGGTCGGTGGTGAGCTGGACGACGCGGCAGCCGCGGGCGCGGGCCTGGTCGATGGCCCAGTTGATCATGGTCTGGCCGAGGCCGCGGCCGCGCTCGTCGGCGGCGATGCGGACGCCCTCGATCTGGGCGCGCTCGCCGCCGGTGTAGGTGAGGCCGGGGATGTAGGTGAGCTGGAGCGTGCCGGCGACCGTTCCGGAGACGTCCGCCACGATGAGGAGGTTGTTGGGGTCCTTGTCGATGGCGGCGAAGGCGGTGACGTAGGCCTCGGGGATTTCCGCGGCGAGTGTTTCGCGGGTGGCGCCGAGGGGATCGTCGGCCAGTAGCCGGACGATCTCGGGCAGATCGTCCGCCGTCGCCTCGCGGAAGGTCACTTCTTGATCACGCTGCACGTCACCAGGTTATCCGGACGCTAAGTTGCAATGTTCACAACGACTTGTAGTACTACGTCTCGTAGTACTACGTTGGGTGGAGACCACCCCAGAGTGAACCGCCGGTGGCCTCCTCACCCATGCCCCGCAGGGAGAAAGCCATGCACAACGACGAGAACGAGGAACACTGGACCGACCACGCCATCTGCCGCGGCGCCGACCCCGACCTGTTCTTCCCGATCGGGTACTCCGCGGAGATGCTGCGGGTCCAGATGGACGAGGCGAAGGCCGTCTGCGCGAACTGCCCGGTGAAGGCGGAGTGCCTCGCCTGGGCGCTGCGGGTCGGTGAGCCGGACGGCATCTGGGGCGGGACGACCCCGGAGGAGCGGCGCTACCTGCGCCGGACGGCCGAGGCCCCCGCGCGGCGGCGGCTGCCGGTGATCGTGGTCCGCGGCGACGCGTCCGAGTCGGAGCACGCCTCCGCCGCCTAGGGCAGCAGGGCGACCTTGCCGACCACGCGCCGGTTGAGCAGGTCGTCCAGGACCCGGGGCGCGGACGCGAGGGGCTCCGTGCGCGGGGCCACCGGGTCGAGCCGGCCGTCGGCGACCATGGCGAGCAGCTCGTCGAGGAGGGCGCGCTGCTCGGCGGGGTGCGTCATGGACCAGGCTCCCCAGTCGACGCCCACGACGGTGCGGTTGCGCAGCAGGACCTGGTTGAGCGGGAGGGACGGGATGTCCCCGGACGCGAAGCCGATCACGGCGTAGCGGCCGCGCTCGCGCAGGGAGCGCAGCGCCGGGTCGGCGAGGGCGCCGCCGACCGGGTCGTACACCAGGTCGACGCCGCCGTCCGACCAGGCGCGGGCCGCGGACTTGACGTCGGTGGCGTCGACGGCGGATTCGGCGCCGGCGGCGAGGGCGGCGCGGCGCTTGTCCTCGGACGAGGCGACGGCCAGCACGCGTGCGCCGAGGGAGGTCGCCACCTGGACGGCCGCGAGGCCGACGCCGCCGCCGGCGCCGAGGACGAGGACCGTCTCGCCGGCGGCGAGGGCGGCGCGGTCGCGCAGCGCGAAGAGGGCGGTGCAGTAGCTCTGGGTGAAGGTCGCGGCCCGCGGGAAGTCCAGCTTGTCCGGGATCGGCACCACCGCGCCGGCGGGGACGGCCACCTGCGACGCGAAGCCGCCGAGGCCGCACATCGCCAGGACGCGCGTCCCGTCCGGGAGGGTGCCGGCGACCTCGCTGCCCGGGATGAACGGGAGCGGCGGCTTGATCTGGTACCGGCCCTGGACGAACAGGGCGTCCACGTAGTTGACGCCCGCCGCCTCGACGGTGAGCAGCACCTGGCCGGGGCCGGGTTCGGCGGGGGCGGTGTCCTGGACGGTGACGGAGCCGAGCTCCGCGCAGATCGCAGCGCGCATCCGTCCACTATGCCGGAAACCGAATCACGTTCACCATCGGGCACTCTGGCGGCGGTGCGCGCGTTGACCCCGGTGACGGCAGGATCGATCGGTCATACGGTGGCGACATGAGCTACATCCCCGACAGGCAACGCTCCGACGGGCTCGTCAAGGCCGGCACGCGCGCGCTGTCGGCGGCGGTCCTGGTCGGCTCGGTCACGGTCCTGATGTGGGTCCTGGAGGGCATCGACGTCCTCGACAACGGCGCGCTGGACCAGTTCGGCATCCAGCCGCACGACGTCAACGACCTTCCGGACATCTTCACCGCGCCGTTCATGCACGCCGGGTTCCCGCACCTGATGGCCAACACGATCCCGTTCGCGGTGCTGGGGTTCATCGCGGCGGCGCGGGGGATCGCGAAGTTCCTGGCGGCGAGCCTGATCATCATCGTGGTCGGCGGGCTCGGGGTGTGGTTCTTCAGCTCGGCGAACACGCTCGGGTCCAGCATCCTGATCTTCGGGTTCTTCGGGTACCTGCTCGGCCGCGGGATCTTCGAGCGGCGGGTGCTGGACATCGTCATCGCCGTGCTGGTCGTCGCCGTCTACGGGACGATGCTGGTCGGCGTGGTCCCGAACGACCCGACGATCTCCTGGCAGGGGCACCTGTTCGGGCTCATCGGCGGCCTGCTCGGCGCGTGGTTCCTGCGCCGCGGCCGGGTCGAGCCGTCCGGCGTCACCCGGGGGACATGAGGTCGACCGCGGACGGCGCCGCGTCGTCGCGCGGCGGCCTCGTCCGGACGCGTTCGCGCGGCGGTCCGGCGGGGCGGGGCGCGGTCAGCGCGGCCAGCCCGAAGGCGACGGGGATCCACGCCACCACCGACAGCCGGTCGAGTTCGTCGACGATCGGGTGCATCGAGGCCACCAGCGCCCCGGTCAGCCCGGCGAGGGCGAGCGGCCAGGCAGTGTCCCGGTGGAGGCGGGCGAACAGCCCGGCCGCCGCGAGCAGGAACGCCGCCGGGGCCAGCGGGTGGTCGAGCAGCCGCGGGCCTATGTCGCCCGTCCACAGGGTCTGCACGGCGTCGGCGAGGCGGTGCCAGGGATCGGCCACGTCGGGATGGCGGAAGTGCCAGGTGAAGGTGTCCTGGAGGGTCTCGCCGACGCCCGGCAGGCGAAGCGCGGAACTGATCCACAGGTTGCCCGCGACGACGGCCGCCGCGATGCCGGAGAGCGTGAGGAACGGCCGCCGCGACCGGACGAACGGCAGCAGCAGCACCGCCCCGGCGGCGAGCGCGGCGCCCAGCGCGACCCCGTTGGCCGGCTTGACGACGCACAGCAACGCGAGCGCGCCCGCCAGCAGCCCCGAACCCGCCGTCACGGCGCGCCCGCGCAGCAGCAGGACCGTCCCGATCAGCGCGGTCAGGACGCAGAGCATCATCGGCGCCTCGGCCAGCATCCTGCTGCCCCACAGACCCGTCGGCAGCAGGTAGAACAGGGTCTCCGCCAGCAGGGCCCGGACGGGGCCGAGCCCGACGACCAGCGCGAGCACGAGGACGGCGACGCCGCACGCGACGCCCAGCGCGGCCGTCGCGGCGGCGAATCCGGTCACGCCCATCACCCGGACGAACGGCGCCGCGAGCAGCGGGTAGCCCGGACGCGAGGTGAAGATCCGCTGGAAGCGGGCGGGCGCCTCGCGGGGCAGCCTCGTCCGGTAACTCAGGCACTCGGTGTAGGTCATCCGGGGGCGCGGACGTCCCCGCGCCATCGCGACGCAGGTGATCTTCGCCGCGGTGCGGTCGGCGTCCGCTTCCGAGCGGCCCGCGTACTGCAGGGCGTCGCGCGCGTACCAGAACGTGTCGGGGGTGGCGGTCGAGCTGCCGCCCGACCATCGCACCAGCCACAGCCCCGACCCGAGCAGCGCCGCGATCACCACGAGCGCCGCCGGCCGCGCCCAGGGCCGGTCGCGCAGGCGGTCGCGCAGACGGGGGCCCGGCGGCGCTCCCGGGTGATCGATGTCCTCGGCGTCCGAATACCTCTGCGTCACGGCGCTCGCCTGCCCGCCCCCGAGACAGGCAAGCCGGTCATGCGCATCGATAACGAACAATTAGGACGCGCTATAGGCGGGCGACGGCGAGCCGGGCGGCGCTCAAGGCGCTGTTGATGGAGATCTCGCCGCGCATCCCCGGAGCGGCGACCATGTCCCCGACGAGGTAGACGCCGTCGCCGCGGTCGATGGCCGGACGGTCCCGCCAGGTGCGGCCCGGCAGGTCGAGCGCGCCGGTGCGGCCCTTCGCGGTGGCCGTGCGCTGGAAGGTGGCGCGGTCCTGCCAGTCGGGCAGGAGCGAGTCCGCGAAGGAGCGGAGGCGCCGATGCGCCGCCTCGTGGGACTCGCCCTCCCGGACCGGCATCTGGAGCTGGTAGAGCGACTCGCCCGAGGGCGCGGTCGAGTCGTCCTGCATGCTGTAGCTCTCGTGGAAACCGCCTTCGTCGAGGTCGAAGACGAGGGTCCGGTCGCGGCGCCGGGACCGGACGGCGATGTCGAGCAGGACGCAGTGTCCGCTGGTCCACGACAGGCCGTCCTCGCCGAGCAGCCGGCCCGCCGACGCCAGGTCGGTGGCGACGATGACCGGGCCGCCGCCGTCCGGCAGGGCGTCGACGCGGGAGCCGGTCTCGATCTTGACGCCGAGGTCGGCGGCATGCGCGGCCATCCGGTCCAGGACCGTCTGCCAGCCGCCCCGGACCCAGCGCACCGCGGGCACGCGCGGGCCGAGCACCCGCTGGAACAGGTCCCAGACGAACGCGGCCGACAGGCGTCCGGTGTCGGCGTCGTAGGTGACCACGCTGATGGCGTTGGCCATATGCCGCGCGGTGGCGGCGCCCCAGCGGCGCGACGCCCAGGTGTGGAAGTCCTCGTCCACGGGCGGCTTGAGCCGGAAGCGGGCCTGAGCGCGCAGCATCGCCACCGGCGGCATCCGGCGCAGGCGCCCGCCGGCGCGGAACCCCGCACCGGCGAGAGCGGCGGGCGAGGGCCAGCCGAGGCCCTTGGCGAAGCCGCGCGAGGCCAGCCACCGGTAGTGCGGGCCGTCGGCGTAGAACACGTGCGCCCCGTCGTGGGCCACGTACGGCGGGGACGTGGCCCGCCCGCGCCCGCCGAGCGTGCGGTGCGCTTCGTACAGCTGGACGGGGGCGCCGGCTTCGGCGCAGGCGATGGCGGCGGTGAGCCCGGCGAGGCCGCCGCCGATGACGGTGATAGTCGAGGTGGTCGTCATGCCGTCAAGGACGCAGCACCTGACCGTCCCGTGACATGAAGCCCGCGAGCTTCTCCGGATTCACCACCAGATAGCAGGCGTTGACCAGCCCGTCGGCGGCCTGCACCTGGAAGTGGACGAACGGTCGGCCGTCGGCCGTGACCTGGAGGGCGGGCCCGCCGTTGGCCGTGACCATCCGGTAGTCGATGTGCGCGGTCGGTGCGACGCCGGCCGAGTCGGTGAACGACGCCCGCATCCGCATGATCGACAGCACGAACCGCGCCACCTGCTCCCGGCCGGTGACGACGCGGCGCGGCGCCACCGCGTTGCCGCCGCTGTCGGCGATCAGCCGGACGTCCGGGGCCAGCAGGGCCATCAGTCCCTCCAGGCCGCCGGTCAGGCAGGCGGCGAAGAACCGGTCGGTCACCTCCCGCCAGACGGCCGGGTCGACCTCGAAGCGCGGGCGGCGCTCGCGCACATGCCCGCGCGCCCGCGCCGCGAGCTGCCGCACGGCCGGCTCGCTCTTCTCCAGGGCCGCGCCGATCTCGGCGTAGGAGAACGCGAAGACGTCCCGCAGGACGAACACCGCCCGCTCCAGCGGCGACAGGCTCTCCATCACCACCAGCAGCGCCATCGACAGCGACTCCAGCCGGACGACCCGGTCGGCGGCGTCACCGGCTGTGTCACCGGCATGGTCGGCGGTCGGCGACGGCTCGGGCAGCCATTCGCCCACATAGGTCTCGCGCCGGGCCCGCAGCCGCCGCAGGCGGTCGAGGGCGAGCCGGGTCGTCACCGTCACGAGGAACGCCTCCGGATTGGCCACCTGACCGGCGTCGGCCTTCGACCAGCGCAGCCACGCCTCCTGCACGACGTCCTCGGCGTCGGCGACGGTGCCGAGCACCCGGTAGGCGACCCCCATCAGCAGGTCGCGGTGGGCCAGGAAGGCTTCCTCGTCGGCCGCCATCAGCGCGGGGCTAGTTCGGGCGGACGGTGACGTCCGAGACGACCGCGTCGCGCGGCGTCTCCAGGGCGGCGACCAGGACGCGGGCCACCGTGCCGGGCGCGGCGAAGTCGTCCTCGGCGTAGGGATGGCCCTCCTGGGCGCGCACCTTCCGCTGCATCTCCGTGGCCGTCCGCCCCGGGTAGACCGTCGTGACGCGCAGCGACGGCTCCTCCGCGCGCAACGAGTCGGCCAGCGCGCGCAGCCCGAACTTGCTCGCCGCGTACGCCGACCACTCCGGGTTCGCGCGCAGCCCGGCGGTCGAGTTCACGAACACGACGTGGCCTTCGGCTGCGCGCAGCGCGGGCAGCAGCAGCCGGGTCACCTCGGCGGCGGACACCAGGTTCACCGACAGGTGGTCCATCCACTCGTCCGCCTCCAGCCCGGCGACCGGCGACAGGTGGACGACCCCCGCCGCGTGGATCACGCCGTCCAGCCGGGCCGGCAGCTCCGCGCCCGCGAGCACCGCCTCGATCCGGCGCGGCTCGGTGAGGTCCAGCGGGACCGTGGTGACGGACGCGCCCGACGCGGCCACCGGCGGCGAGCCGGGCGCGATCGCGATGGACTGGGTGGCGGCGTGCGCGGGGCCGGTGCGCAGCCGGCCCGCCAGCGCGTCCAGCCGGTCGGCGGAGCGGCCGGTGAGGATCAGGTCGTGGCCGCGCTCGCGCAGCAGTTCCGCGACGGCGGTGCCGATGCCGCCGGTCGCCCCCGTGATCAGATACGTGCCCATGGGGCCCCATTCTCCTCGATCTCCCTACCCCGATGGACGTGCGGGGCGGCCGATCAGTTCGGCCGCAGGACGCGGGTGACGCCGGCGATGAGCGCGGTGGCGAGCACCCAGCCGGTCGCGATCAGCGCGTAGGCGACCCAGCGGGACCAGTTCTGCGGGTCGAACGCCTGCTGCTGCCCGAACGTGTCGATGGGGATCAGCAGGTCGAGGGCGTAGACGAGGGCGTGGAAGTGCGGCTGCTCGGCCGGCTGCTTGATTCCCTTCGGATGGTCGGCGGAGAACACCGCGGTGCCGAAGGCGAGCAGGACCGCGAACCACGCGAACGCCAGCCAGGGCCGGTAGCCGTAGCCGACCGTCCAGTCGAGGACGTGGTTCCACGCGCGGCTGACCGGGTTCACTTTGCGGCGGCGGGCGCGCAGCTTCGCGAGCTGCACCTTGCGGGCCAGGTCGTCGTGGCCGATGCCGTGATACCAGGCGGCGAGCTGCTCGTACGGCTGGAGATGGAACTCGGGGTCGCGGGACACCCAGCTCAGCCGGTCCTTGAACTCCCCGCCGCGCAGCGTCTGGTAGGTGGTGCCGTTGAGGTACAGCTCGTCCGGCCAGGCCGACGGATGGTCCATGATCAGGTCGATCTTCGAGTACGACAGCGACACCCGGCCCTTGATCTTCTCGGCGGGCCACAGCAGCAGCTCGTCGCAGACCATGTGGCTGGCGTGCAGCGCCATCCGCGCCGGGTCGCCGGAGTCGAGCAGCCCCTTGGAGAACGACAGGATGCCGTTGAACCGGGCGCTGCGCAGCCGGACCGTCCCGACCGCGCGGAAGCCCTGGCTGAACTCGCAGGTGTTCTCGACCACCATGTTCTGCCCGTCCAGCGCGATCCGCCCCGGATTGGACAGCACGGTGCCCTCCATGAACAGCCCGCCGTTCATCTTCGCGCCGACGAACCGGACCCCGCCGGTGATGTCCGCCTCCCGGATGAACGTCCCGACCTCGACGACGAGCCCGCCGCTGAACAGCGCCCACTTGTCCGGCGCGGACGCGGTGATCCGCGTCCCGTTCATCCGGAACCCGCCGAGCAGCTGCGCGCGCGGTAGCCGCACCTCGCCCTCGATCTCCGAGCCGGACAGGCTGAGGTAGCCGTCGGCCTGGAGCCCGCCGCCGTCGAAGCCCGGCATCCGGCAGTCGGCGAACCGCAGCTGCCGGGTGCGGGCGTTGGAGAAGCGCGGCTCCTCGACCAGCCGGCACCGCTCCAGCCGCAGCTCGTGCTCGACGGTGCCGCCCGACACGTCCAGCCGCCCGGTGACGTACGCGCCGCGCAGCCGGACGGCGGCAACGTGGCCGGTGCGGGTATCGGCCGCGCCCAGCAGCAGCAGGCTGATGATCTCGGCCCGGACGATCCGGTCGGGCAGCGGCCCGGCGGGACGGTCGTCGCCGAGGACGACGCGCGCCCCGGTCGGGAACGCGGCCCACAGCCGGCGCTCGGCCGCGCTGAGTCCGGGGGGTTCGCTGAGGCCGGGGGAAGGTGGCACGGGAACCCTTTCTACGGGGAGACCCCCTCCGCGATCAACACCGCGGAGGGGCCCGCGACGTTCCCCCAGGCCGGGGTTAGAAGAAGCCGCGGCGGCGGCCGGCCTCCTGGAGAAAGCCGTCGAGCTCGCGCTCCCAGTCGGTGTGGTCGACGGTCGCGTAGTCGACGGTGAACCGGCTGAACGCGTCGTGGCCCTCGGTGAAGACGCCGCCGCGCTTGTCCAGCTCCAGCACGACCTCCATCGACTGCGGGTACGACACGAACGTCACTTCGAGCTGTTTGATGCCGTGCCCGTACTGGTGCGGCGGGTGGAACTCGATCTCCTGGTAGAACGGCAGCTCCTGGTGGACGCCCCAGATGCGGCCCTTCTCGCAGTCGGCGTTGCGGAAGTGGAACCCGAGGTTGGAGAACGCAGCCAGCAGGCGCTCCTGCGCGGGCAGCGGGTGCACGGCGATCGGGTCGAGGTCGCCCGGGTCGAGCGCGCCCGCGACCTCCAGCTCGGTGGCGATGCCGACCGTGGTGCCGTGCAGCGGGTGCCCGTACATGTGGGTGAGCGGCGCCTCCCACGGGATCGGGAACTGGAACGGGACGCTGTGCCGCATCCCCTCCTCCAGCTTGAAGCCGCCCGCGACCGGCATCTTCGAGTACTCGATGTTCGAGGTGTACTCGCTGTCGCTCGTCTCGACCTCGACCCGGGTGCGCAGGGCCAGGTTCACCGACGTGATGTCGGAGTTGTACTGGCCGCCGATGATGACGACCTCCCCTGTGACGACGCCGCCCGGAGTGGTGTTCGGGTCGTGCAGGGTCGTCTCGATGGACGGGCCGCCGATGCCCATCGCCTGCCGCAGCTTCTTGAAGACCAAGGTGTCCGTCCTCCTGTGTTCCCGAGCACCCCCGGTGCTCCCGTCGTCCGATAGACGCAACTACGGGAGCCTACGTTCCATTAGGGCAGGTCGTCCGGTGAATCAGTGGCTCCCGCCGGCCAGGTTGAGGCCGATCACGCCGACGATGATGCAGGCGAGCGCGCCGATCTTCACGGCGGACACCTGGTCGCCCATCAGCACCATCCCGAGCGTCGCGGTGCCGACGGCGCCGATCCCGACCCAGACGGCGTACGCCGTGCCGACGTCCAGGGACCGGAGCGCGAAGCTGAGCAGGCCGAAACTGGTCACCGCGAACACGAGGAACCCGGCGGACGGCAGCCACTCGGAGAAGTTCTTGCTGGCCTTCAGGCACAGCGCCATCGCGACCTCGAACAGGCCCGCGAAGACGACGAGGATCCACGCCATGATGACTCCCGGATGCGTGAGACGGCACGGTCACGCGTCGTCTTCGCCTGCCGGGTACGGCGCACCTCGTCCGGGAGGGCCCGCATCGGGGCCCTCACCCGCGACAACGGCCCCGCTGCGCGGAATGTTCCCGCCGGTGGCCGAGCCCACCGGCGGGAACCGTTGCGGAAGGCCTCAGGAACGGCCCAGCGCGCGGTACTCCCAGCCCGCGGAGCGCCACTTCTCGGCGTCCAGCGCGTGCCGGCCGTCCACGATCCGCTTGTGCTTGACGACCTGCGCGAGCGCGTCCGGCTCGATCTCCTTGAAGACCGACCACTCGGTCAGCAGCACCACGACGTCGGCGTCCTGCGCCACGTCGAACGCGCTGTCGCCGTAGCGCAGCTCGGGGAAGGCGCGCCGCGCGTTGTCCAGCGCCGCCGGGTCGAACACGCGGACGCGGCCGCCGAGCCCGTGCATGGTGCGCGCCACGTCCAGCGCGGGCGCGTCGCGGATGTCGTCGGAGTTCGGTTTGAACGCCGCGCCCCACGCCGCGATCCGCTTGCCGGAGATGCCGCCGAGCATCTCCCGGACGAGGTCGACGGTGCGGGCCCGCCGCCGCCGGTTGATGTCGTCGACCTCGCGCAGGAACGACACCGCCTGCCCGACGCCGAGCTCCTCGGCGCGGTGCGCGAACGCCCGGATGTCCTTCGGCAGGCAGCCGCCGCCGAAGCCGAGTCCCGGCTTGAGGAACTTGCCGCCGATCCGGTCGTCCAGCGCGAGCGAGTCGGCGAGGTGCTTGATGTCGGCGCCGACCGCCTCGCAGACCTCCGCCATCGCGTTGATGTAGGAGATCTTGGTGGCGAGGAAGGAGTTCGCGGCGACCTTCACCAGCTCGGCGGTGGCGAGGTCGGTGCGCACCACCGGGGTGCCCTGGCCCTCCAGGATCGGCTTGAACGCCGCGCGCAGCCGCTCCTCCGCCCAGTCGGACTCGACGCCGAACACCAGCCGGTCCGGGCGCATCGTGTCGTCGACGGCGAACCCCTCGCGCAGGAACTCGGGGTTCCACGCCAGCTCGACCTCCTCGCCGGCGGGCGCGAGCTCGTGGATGAGGTCGGTCAGGTGCCGCGCGGTGCCGACCGGCACCGTCGACTTGCCGACGACCAGCGCGCGCCGGGTCAGCGTCGGCGCGAGCGCGCGTACCGCCGCGTCGACGTAGGTGAGGTCGGCGGCGTCCGAACCCGGCTGCTGCGGCGTTCCCACGCACAGGAAGTGCACGTCGCCGAACTCGCCGGCCTCCTCGAAGGAGGTGGTGAAGCGCAGCCGGCCGGACTCCAGCGCCTTGGACAGCAGCTCCGGCAGGCCCGGCTCGAAGAACGGCACCTCGCCGGACGCGAGCCTGTCGACCTTGCGCTGGTCGACGTCCACGCCGAGGACGTCGAAGCCCAGCACGGCCATGCAGATCGCGTGCGTGGCGCCGAGGTACCCGGTGCCGATGACGGTGAGCCGCGGGGACTCCGTCGGGTTCATTCCACTTCTCCTTCTTCACTGCTGACGGAAGAGACGACTCCCGATGGCTCTAGGAGCACTTGCCCTTGTTGATCAGTTCGCCGCCGGTGACCCTGTTGTCGCAGGCGACCGTGTTGCCGTCCGAGCCGAGGAAGATCCCGACGCCCTTGGCCCCGCCGAGGTCGATGACGTTGCGGCGGAAGACGTTGCCGGTTCCCCAGCCCTTGTACTCCTCGTGGGTCTGGAAACCGTCCTTGAGCGTCCGGGCCCCGCGGTTGCCCTCGATGACGTAGCCGTTGCCCTTGGCGTCGACCCACGAGTCGTTCACGCCGCCCCCGGAGAGCTGCGAGCCGTCGAAGACGTTCCCGACGAGCCGCCCGCCGGACGTGCCCTCCTTGATGTCCACCGCCTCGGCGGTGGCGGTGATCCGGTTCCCGGCGACGAGGTTGGCGTCGCTGGCGTCCGGCCTGCCCTGGGTGAGCTGTCCCCAGTTGTTGTGCGACGAGCCGAGGTACACGCCCTCGCCGAAGCGCGGGTTGCCGCGGCCCGTACGGCTGATGGTGTTGT
This sequence comes from Actinomadura napierensis, assembly GCF_039529375.1. Classification (NCBI taxonomy): domain Bacteria; kingdom Bacillati; phylum Actinomycetota; class Actinomycetes; order Streptosporangiales; family Thermomonosporaceae; genus Actinomadura; species Actinomadura napierensis. The sequence continues at coordinate 4,054 of NZ_BAAAMR010000019.1, read as the reverse complement.
ACTGCACCGCGTTGCCGGTGCTGAACGAGCGCAGGTGGACGGCCTCGTCGCCCACGTCGTGGACGTTCAGCCCCTGCACGACCGTCCCGCTGGTGCCGTCCAGCATGACGCCCTTCTGGCTGCGCGTGACGCTGAAGCCGATCAGCCGCCAGTGGCTCGCGTTCTGCAGGTGGAAGCCGTAGCCCTTGGTCATGGCGCCGCCGTCCAGCACGGACTGCGGCGTCCCGCACACGAAGATCGGCTTGGCCTGGGTGCCGGACTTCTGGCTGGCGTACTGCCCGACGTACCTGCCCGGCGCGAGCCGGATGACGTCACCGGGCGCCGCCGTGTTCAGCCTCTTCTGCAGCTCGACGGCGCCGTGCACGGTCACCGTCGCCTTCGGGCACGCGACCCGCCGGTACGAGGACGGCAGCGGCATGGCCGGCGCCGGCTGCCCGACCCCCTGGCCCGTCCCGGACCCGGACCCGGCGCCCGCCCCGGCTCCCGTGCCCGCCCCGGCGCCGGTCCCCGCGCCGGCGGGCGCGGGCCGCCCGGTGCCGGGGAACGGGTCGTCGCCGGCGGTGTCCTTGGCCTTGCCGCCGCCCTGGGTGGCCAGCACGACCACCGCGCTCGTCGCGACGGCCCCCACGACGAGCACGCCCGCGAACTTCACATCGATCTTCACTGGTCACCCCCGGTCCCCGTTCACGCGCCCCCGCGCGTCAGGAGCACTTGCCCTTCGTGGTGAGCTGCCCGCCGTCCACCTTGTTGTTGCAGGCGATCGTGTTGCCGCCGACCGTGTCGTTGATCCCGACGCCCTTGCCGCCGTCGAGGTCGATCGTGTTGTTGCGGAAGGTGTTGCCGGTGCCCCAGCCCTTGATGATCTGGTGCACCTGGAAGCCGTCCAGCGGGGTCTTGGTGCCCTTGTTGCCCTCGATCAGGTAGCCGTTCCCCTTGACGTCCACCCACGAGTCGTTGTGCTTGTCGCCGCCGGTCTTCGACCCGTCGAACACGTTGTTGAGGATCTTGCCGCCCTTCGTGCCCTCCTTGATGTCGATCGCCTCGGCGGTCGCCCGGATCACGTTGCCGCGCACCACGTTGTTGTCGCTGTTGTCGACCTTGCCGTCGGAGACCGACTTGAAGTTGGACTGCGCGGTGCCGAGGTAGACGCCCTCGCCGAACTTCTCGCGCCGCAGCCCGGTGTTGAAGACCTTGTTGTACTGGATGGTGTTGCCGGTGGAGAAGTCCCGCACGTGGATGGCCTCGTCGCCGATGTCGTGCACGCTCAGGCCCTGGATGATCGACCCGTTGGTGGTGTCGCCGACGACGCCCTTCTGGCTGTTCTGGATCGTGAAGCCGACCAGCCGCCAGAAGTTCGCCTTGTCCAGGTGGAAGCCGTAGCCCTTCTTGATCCCGCCGCCGTCGATGACCGACCCCTGCTCGCCGCACAGGAAGATCGGCTGCTGCTGCGTGCCGGACGCCGTCGCGACGAACTTGCCGACGTACTTGCCGGGGTTCATCTTGATCACGTCGCCGGCCTTCGCGCCCTTCAGCGCCTGCTGGAGCGAGTTCGCGTCGCTGACGGTCTTGGTCGGGTTCGGGCAGTTCACCTTGCCGGCGCCGTTCGGGACGGGCAGCGTCAGCGGCGCGCCGGCCTGCGCGCCGCCGGACCCGCCGTCCCCGTCCCCGGAGTCGCCGCCCTGGTCCCCGCCCTGGTCGCCGCCGCCCTGCGGGACGGGGCTGATCTTGCCGTCGGCGGAGGTCTTCTTCGAGTCGTCGTCACCGCCGCCGGTGGTGAAGATCAGCACCAGCCCCGCCGCGACCAGCGCGCCGACCAGTAGGCCGATGATGAACTTGACATCGATCTTGATCGTCATTGCCGAACTACTCCTTGGATGACCGCTCTGGTGCGTCGTGCCGCCGTGGGCGCCGGGCTACCGCCCGCCGCGCGCACCGACCCGCTGACCGTCCTGGGAGGGGACGGTATCGGCGCGGCGCAGCAGCCGCACGGGCCGCTCCTCGAGCTTGTCCTGCGACGCGTACGGGTGGGAGCCGAGGCTGCCGATGCGCAGCCGCGTGCCACGGGACCGGAACATCGAGATGGCCACCAGCAGGAACACGCCGCCCCAGATGACGTTCAGCGGCTTGAAGATCCGCTTGAGCCAGGTCGTGAAGCCCGCGGTCTTGTGCCATCCCTTGATGTTGTTGTTCGCGTTCTGGTACTTGCCGGTGGCGCCGTCGAGTTCCATGACGCTCGTCCCGGCGCCGCTCAGCGTGTTGCCGGTGATCACGGAGCCGTTGACGTTGCCGCGCAGCGTGATGCCGTGCCGGTGCGCCGACTGCACCGTGTTGCCGTTGAAGGTGCCGTTGGCGTTCCGGATGTACAGCGCCGTCTTGCCGCCGCTGACGACGTTGCCGGACACCGTCGCGGCCGCCATGCCGTCCCGCACGACGATCCCCTGCCGGGCGAAGCCCTTGATCTGGTTCCCGGCGATCTGGATCCGGGTGCCCTTCTCGCGCGCCACGATCCCCATGTCGCCGCCGGTGATCTGGCTGTTCTGCACGGCGACGGCGGTGCCGCCGAGCAGCTCGACCCCGTACCGCTTGTTGTTCCTGGCGACGCTGCTGCTCACCAGGTTGTTGCCGAAGCTGGTGATCGCCTCGCCGGACGCCGACGGGCCCTCGGCGAGCGGCTCCCCGTTCAGCGTGAACCCGTTGCCGCCGTTGTCGTTGGACGTGCAGTTGGTGACGTGGACGCCCTCGGTCCCGCGCGACAGCACGAAGCCGTCCCCGCGGCTGGCGGTGACCGTGGTGTTCTCCAGCGTGGCGTTCTTGGCGAACCGGTGCAGCAGCACCCCGTTGACCAGGCTGTTCTTGATGGCGGTGTTGGTGATCTGCACCTGGTTCGACGCCGTCACGAACACCCCGTAGGCGTCGCCGTCGAAGCTGGAGTTGTCGATCGTCCCGCTGACCAGGCTCGCCGCCGGCACCTCGAACGTGCCGCCCTTGCCCGCCGCGCCCGCCGGGGTGACCTCGACCCGCTGGCGGTCGCCCTGGGTGGTCTCGTTCTGGCCGTCCGGCAGGGTCACCCGGTGCGCCGGGCCGGGGTCGGCCAGCTCGGCGGACGAGTCGGGGCGGTCCGAGCCGGTGAGCGCGACGCCGCCGGTGCGGCCGCTCCAGAAGCCGAGGTTCGACACCTGCGTGTACTTCATGTCGAAGCTGCCGCCGATGGCGCGGATGTAGGAGCGGCCGTCGGCGACCTGGGTGTCGGGCTTGTTGGTGTCGTCGTTCCAGCTGGTGATCCGGACGGGGTTCTGCGCCGACCCGTTGATCTTGACGGTGCCGCCCGCGCTGACGATCGAGGTGAACGCGCCGGGCACGCTGCGCATCCGGATCGTCAGCGGGCCGGTCGAGCTCTGCAGGATCAGCTTGCCGCCCGCCGCGACCATGATGTTGACGCTGAGCAGGTACGACCCGTCGCTCTGCTTCTGGAAGTCCTGGCCCGCGATCTTGGCCAGTTCCGAGACGTAGTAGGGCTGGCTGCGCTGCGGCAGCATCAGCGTGCGGCCGTTCGCGGAGGCCAGCACCTGCGGGTTGCGGGCCTGCTGCGCCGCCGCGCCGCCGCCCGCGAGGTCGGACTCCTGCTTGGCGCGGATCTGCATGACCCGCAGGTCCTCCTGGTCGACCAGCGTCGACTGCTGCCGCGCCGCGTTCGGGGACACGTCGTCGACGGCGGGCAGCCCTCCGTCCTGCTGGGAGTAGACCCGGTAGGCGTACGTCCCGCCGCCCGCGAGACCGAGCACCACCAGCGTCGTGACGAGCTTGCCGGCGCCGCCCTTCTTCTTAGGCGGCGCGGCGCCGTGCCGCGGCCCGGACGCCGGATTGGGCCCGGAGGACGGAGTCGGCCCGGAGACCGGAGTCGGCCCGCTCATGTCAGACCCCCCTTCGTTGCGGCTGCGGGACGCCGCCGCGCGGCGTCGGGTGCGGCGGCGTCGCCGGCGGCGGCACCGGGCGCGGACCGGTCGTCTGCGAGGAGTGCGGCGCAGCCGGCGGCGCCGCAGCGCGGCGGGCAGCC